>CACXHF010000338.1 GCA_902767305.1 uncultured Eubacteriales bacterium | reverse complement strand
TTAAAAGATGAATAGTCTATATTTGGAGAACCGGATTTTTGCAGAGTATGAGTGTGTGGTGGAGAGTCTCATGGAACTGCTGCTTACCTGGAAGCATGATGGCGTATCTTATAGATCGGCAGAAACCTGGCAAGTGGAATGTGAATGCAGGAAAAAACTTGTGGTTGATCTTTACATGGAGCAGGTGTATAATTTTTTTGCCATAACAGCTGACAGACCGAGTGTTATGGATTTGAATGCGGCTCGATGCCTAGACAACTTTTGTTGTGCCTTGTGCCGATGGAGGCTCTTTTTTTGTATATGCAGAAAGAGATTGCATCGGACGGCGGCATGCGGGAAATATACCGGAGAGGTAAGAGTAAAGATATCGGGGACTTACATGATTATAAAGGGGATACCATGGACCAGATTGACAGGAAAATACTAAGCCTGCTGAAACAGAACGCGAGGATGCCTCTGAAGGCGATTGCTGAGGAAGTGTACCTTTCCTCACCTGCTGTCAGTTCCAGGATTGAACACATGGAAAGCAGTGGGCTGATTGAGGGATACCATGTCCATCTTTCACCGGAAAAGCTGAATCTGCAGATAAAAGCGTTCATTAATCTGGAGGTTGATCCTGCCCAGAAAGCGGAGTTTTATCCATATATCGAAAGTGTTCCGAACGTCATAGAATGTGACTGTGTTACCGGAGATTATTCCATGCTGCTGATGGTTTATTTCCAGACAACGCAGGAACTGGATCTGTTCATCAATCAGTTGCAGCACTTTGGAAAAACGCGCACACAGATTGTTTTTTCCACGCCAGTTGAGAACCGGGGAATTTCGGTTGAGGCGATTCCGGTTGAAACAGTGGAAGACTGATACACAAGAAGGAAATGAACGCGGATCGGGTGGAAATCATCCGATCTTTTTTTGTAAAGAGGCAGAATTATGCCAGAAAAGATATTTTTACAGAAAATGTATTTTTTCTGATGATATACCTTGACAGGCGAGGTATATAGGAGTATAGTATGCAGCACAGGAGGTGATTTCATGCTGAATCCATCAGATATCCTTCGTGGATACCTGGATACCATCATTCTGAGGCAGCTGGATGATGAGGATGGTTACGGTTATTCCATCAGCAGAAAGGTCGCTGAAAAAACCGAAGGTACACTTGAATTAAAAGAAGGAACGCTTTACAGTACATTCCGTCGTCTGGAATCTCTCGGAATGATTGAGTCGTACTGGGGTGATGAACAGGCGGGAGCTCGCCGCAGGTATTATCATCTGACAGATAACGGGAAGCAGCTCCTGAATGAAAATATACAGGATATGAAAAGATATAACGCAATGATCGACAAAATCTTCGGTAAGGAGGAAGTAATATGAATAAAAAGCTTCGCGGAATGATCGATGAAATCTTTTCGGATATGAAAATGACTGCGGACAATCTTGCTCTCAGAGATGAGCTGCTGGCGAATGCTGCGGCCAGATATGAGGATTCCATGGCGGAAGGAAAAAGCGAGGAGGAAGCTTTTGCCGAGGTTGCATCTTCACTTGAAGATGTTCGCGCGACGCTGGTTGAAATGAATAAAAAAGCGGAAGCCGGGACAGAAAAAAAGGAAAACAGAAATCCGACTGACTCGGATTTTACCGGGGCAGTCACAAAGGCGTTTGACGTTATTGGGGACTTTGGCAAACAGATCCTTCCGCAGGTGGGAAAACTGGCTCAGCAGGCGGATGAGGCAACTGGGAAAGTGTTTAGCGGCTTTGGAAAAGCAGTTGGCAAAGGTGCAATTGAGGTTGGAAGAGTAGCTGGTGAGACTTTTGAAAAGATCTCAAAAAATATCCAGGTGGCAACTGCCAGACGGGAACTGACGGAGGAGGAACTGCTTGCTCGTGCAAAGGAGATCCGAATTCAGGCGGAAATCCGTCAGGCGGCAGACGACCAGGAAGGCGCAAGACAGCTGAGACGGAAAGCCTATGAAATGGAGATGCAGGCGGAGGTCCTTAGAGCCAAAAAAGCAGCACAAAGCGCTGAGACTGAAGCAGAATTGAAAACAGAGGAACCGACTGCGGAAGAAACAGACACTCCGGTAGACAATATTGGCGGTGATGAGAATGTCGTTCAGGAGTCTTACGATGTGGATCAGAGCACACTGGACGCAGAGATTGACCAGATCATGGAGGAAGTCAACGCGGAGGCAGAACCGGAAACAGAAGGAATTCATCTGGAGGATGCGCCTGAGGATGTTGTTGTCGTAAACCGCTTTGATGCGGAGATGGTAAATCAGATTAATGTCAGTCTGGATTCGGATGATATTGAAATTCTGCCATCGGAATCATGGGTTATTGAAACTGAATGGGACGGTGGAAAGGAAAAAGCTGTTCAGCCGGATATTGCTGTAGAAGATGGAAAACTTAAAATCAGCCGTAAAAATCCGGATTTATTTAAAACTTTCTTCTCCATCTTCAAAAAGGAAGGCGGAAAACTTGTTATCCGGGTGCCTGCTCGTCAGGAAGTCAGTTATAAACTGAGTACGACGTCCGGTGACGTTACGCTTCGCGATGTGTCAGCGGATGAAATCCGTGCGAGTACGACTTCGGGAGCGATTCAGATTAATCCTGCATTTGGATATGCAGCAAAGACTATCCAGCTGAATTCTGTTTCGGGAAAAATCGATGTGAATGCCGATGCAGAGAATGTTGCATTAACGAATGTTTCCGGCGGCATTCGGTTTATCGGGAATGCAGAAAAAGTCAACTGCAATACAGTTTCCGGGAAAACTCAGATGGAGGGAAACGCAAAAAGTTATGTAACTGAGAGTGTCTCCGGAAATGCAGTGATACGGTGTCAGAACCCGGATGCAGAAAAAATCAAGGCAAGTTCGGTGTCCGGATCGGTAAAAATTATCCTGCCTCCGGATATTCGCGGTTTCAAAGTGGAAATGGCCGGTATCAGCCATCAGATCAGCAATGAATTCGGGAAGTCCTCCTATGGAACCTGTGAACTTCCGATTCGATTTGATTCTATGAGCGGACGGCTGATTATCTCCGGCTGGGATGTGTGAGAGGAACGGAAAGACGATGAATACAATGAAACAATACGCCGGCTTGATTTTTCGCAGCAGAATTATTTTAACAGGAAACGGCAGGACGATTCTTAAACTACCGATTTGGGCAGTGGTTATTCTTGGTTTAAACAGCCTGAAGCTGCTCGTTCTTGCAGCAATTGCGGTAATCGGTCTCGGGATGCAGGTAAACTTTGAAAAGGGAGGAGAACTGTAAATGAATTTTAATTTTGAACAGATTTTGCAGAATTTCCGCAAAGCTTTTCAGAACATCATTTCCTACAGGGTGCTAGTTTCATCTCCGACGGAAAAAGTAGCAGATATTCCCTTGATTGTTGTGATTATTGCTGCACTCATGGCACTGCCTGCCAGCGTGTTCATTGCACTTATTGCCATCCTGACAGGACACCGTCTTCGTCTTGAACGGGACTATATTGTGAAAACCTGATCGGCTGCGGCTGTCGAAAGACAGCCGCATTTTTGGTGCGACCGGTAAGCGTACGTTCTGATGGGTGCCCTGTAACTTGAACAGGCAGTCTTTGATCCGCCCTGACAGAGAGAAGAATACAGCCAAAGCTAAGGGTTGACTTGTGAAGGGAATCCGGAGAAAGGTGGAGGGAAATCCTTGGTCTATTACAGGAAACATGCAGAGCTGGATGAGACCGCTAACGGGCTTAAGCATCTGATAGCTGAAACGTAGAAGCTTTATGTGTAGAAACTAAACTATATGATCATTTGATTAATTGCACAGGAGAATGGTGACCTGTACACAGCGACAGATTTGGTAGAGGAGGAAAGTGTGTGTTAGTATCTTCGGAGATCTAGTGGTCGACATAGAGAGGCGACTCACTATGAAGTAGAAAAAACGAACTGCTAGAAGTCAGTCATCGTCATAGTACTCTGTATTGCAGGCAAGGCACACTGCGGTTAGAGCTACAACTATTGTAGAACGAGAGTTTTGACAAGGGAGAATACCAGATGCAATAATTTACTCTCTATTGTAATAACCAGAGACGTAATCAGCGAGTGGTAGAAGTGATGCATCATTAACTATAGATCATAAACAATAGGCGCTTACGGAGCTGATTCCAAAGAAGATTGAACCGCAGTGCACCCAATTTGTGTGCACGAACGGTGCGGGAGGACGATTCCGTCTCATTGGAGATGGGGATTCGTTTCCCGATCAGCAGATGGAGCACAGTTCTTTAAAACCAGCCTGCGTGTTATAATAGGGAAAAGGAATAACTCAGGGAAGGAAAGCGAATAACATGCAAAAATGGATTCGACAGATTACAGAGTATGTCCCTCTGGATGAAAGAGAAAAGGCGGAAAAAGAGATCATACTGGATCTTGCATTAAAGGAAGGGGACAGGTTGCTTTTAAGAGAATGTTCCTTTGCGCACATGACGGCTTCGTCAATCATCTTAAATAGTAAGAGAACGAAAACCCTGATGGTTTGGCACAATATTTATAGAAGCTGGTCATGGACAGGTGGACACTGTGATGGAGATCCGGATTTTGAGAAGGTTGCAAAACGTGAAGCAACAGAGGAAACCGGGATTCAGAATCTCAACAGGATTGGCAACGGCATTGCATCGATTGAAATTCTGCCTGTCTGGGCACATGTGAAGCGAGGCAGGACAGTTGGCAGCCATCTGCATCTGAATGTTTCTTATTTATTTGAGGCGGATGAAAAGAACCTGCTGCGCATGGCACCGGAAGAGAACAGCGGAGTACAGTGGCTTGAAATGGAAAGAATTGATGAGTATTGTACAGAGCCGGAGATGATTCCTATCTATAAACGTCTGTTTTTTAGAACGAACATTTGTTAAAAAATTATAAATATCATACGACTTTGGTTGCATGATCAAATGGGGAGCATTATAATTATGCCACAGAAAGTGAAAAGGATTTTTCACTTTGTGGCATTCCAATAAAGGAGGCCTATGGTATGATCGTACGTTTTAATACAAAAGCAGCCCATGTACCTACGCAGGTGCTCGAGACAATGGAACGTCGGACGCACCAAAGACTTGACGCGTATTTCCGTGAGGAAGCTCCCGATGCAACCGTCATTACTGTGCGTATTCAGGAACAGAAGAATATGTTCAAGGTTGAAATGACGATGCCATACTACGGGCATACACTTCGAACGGAAAATCAGGAACGTGAGATTTCTCTGCCGGCACTGGATAAAGGAATCGATGTTCTTGAGCGCCAGATGAAGAAGCTTCGGACGAAACTGGGACGTGATCTCAGACGGAAACCGGAACTTGACGAGGAACCGGTAGCAGTTGAACCCGAAATTGAAGAAAATGAGGATGTTGTCCGGGTGAAACGGTATGCGTCGAAGCCAATGAATGTGGAAGATGCTATTCTTGAGATGAATCTTCTGGGACATTCATTCTTCATGTTCAATAATATTGAATCCGGTAAGGTCGCAACGGTTTACCGCCGGAAAGATGGCGGATGTGGCCTGATAGAACTTGAAGATATGTAAAGGAAAATACAGATTTGAAGGAAGGATGTGATTGCCGATGAACAGCGGGGTGAAGGTGCTGCTTGCGGTACTGATCGTATGCCTTGTGCTGGATGTGACTCTGATTGTCACCAAACTATGGCAGTCAAATCCTGGGTCGGAAAGTGCAGGTTCTACCAATACGACATCTGTTAATGCTGGCGGCGAATCGACTGCAAGCAGCATGATTTTTAATTTCTCAGGTGCAGCTCCCGTAAACAGGAACGGCGGCTCGACAATGAGTGGGTCTGGCGGAATGAGTGAAGCAGAATGGGGTGCAATGGCACTCTCGGAAGAGTCCGCAGATGGAACAGAAGAGGCTAATCTCTTCTCAGCTGACTGATCTAGTATGAGGAACGATTGCAGACATGAATTTCTGCAATGAACAGCCTGATGAAAATTATTGCCCGGAAACTAATCCGGATAAGATAAATATAAACAGCCTGCAATAATATTGTGGGCTGTTTTTTGTATGAAGAGCATGCATCATGGATAAATTGATGTATGAACGTCTGGAAGGTTCTTTGCTTTTTGAACTGGAGAGTAGAGCACTGCGTTTTCTGAGAGAATGAAAGGTTAGCTATTTCAAGGAAATGGAAACAGGCTGAAAACAGAATTTTATTTAAATACACAGCCTATGCTTGGACAGCAGATTGGTTGAAAACA
>CACXHF010000337.1 GCA_902767305.1 uncultured Eubacteriales bacterium | reverse complement strand
ATATGCCAGGACTCTGCGATGAATCCCGTGATGGACTGCTTTTCTTGGGTGAAACGGATGACAAAACCGTATTCATGGCAGTGCTGATGAAGCCATTTCTGCTGCTCAGTTCCGGTGAAACTCACTCCCGGTACGGTAACATCAAAAGCCAGCCCTGTCTGATGTTCGCTGGTCCCCGCAGGGGCAACCGTGTTATAAGTAGCGGAGAGTGCGCGCTTGCGTGACCAGTCCGGATGGTTTTTCAGATAAGTGGATACAGAATTATCGACCAGTTTCTGCTGTTCCTTATACGTCCGGTAGGCGGAGGAGATCTGCCATTTGCCTATACCACTGCTTACAGCGGCTCTGAGCATGTTGCCCAGGGCTTCTGTTGCGGTACGGTTCGCCTTTGTTCCGGAATACTTTACCTTGACGATGTCTGAAGGAATCACTTTAGAGATATCAACCAGATCAGATGGAACGTAACTGTTATCGAGCGGAAGCTGACGATTGACCAGAATAAGGAAGTCCGTCTTTGGAATATGATCTGATGACAGTGCAGATGCACTGTAGAGGAGCTCGAGGGTTTTGGCACCGGCAAGGCCGTCGGCAGTCAGATGGTTGACCGCCTGAAACATTACAACGGCATCCTCTGTCTGGCTGCCGAAGATACCGTCCGGTGTTCCATCCAGATAGCCGAGCATCCGGAGCTTGTCCTGGAGTGCTTTGACATCTTCTCCTTCCATTCCTTTTTTCAGTGTTTTAACGGGCGTGCTGGTCGGTACGGCGGTGGGAGATGGGGTTGGATTCGGTGTGAACAGAATGGGTTCTTCCTCTGCAATTGCGGTACTGTTTCCAGGAAGCAGATAATCACTGCCGAATCCGTACTGCACGCCGAAGGGGGCATTTATGGCAGGTGTTGGAGTGAGCGGCGGATTGGATACAGAAGCGGCGGAAAGAACCGAATCCGGTGTTGACTGTACCGAAGGGGAAATCTCTTCCGGATCTATTGGATTCACCTGAACGAAGCTGGTCAGGAGAATGCTGATCCCGACAAGCGCCAGAATGGCAGAAGCGGATAAAAGAAGCTGAATAAGCGGAAAAGAAGATTTCCGCTTATTCTTTTTTTTCAGTGTATTTGGCATATCTTTCCTCTGTTTCATAAAAAATCGCTAATCAGAATCAAAAATCCACCGCCTGGCAGTATGCAGTTCATGTGCCCAGCTGCGAAGCTTATCATTGTTCCGGGCAATCATTTCCTGTTCTGTTACAGCTCCGTCGCCTGCGGCAATGCAGTCGGTGATTGCATCGTTGATCCATTCACCGTAATGGGTAGTGTCTTTGTAGTTGCTGGCATGAAGAACCCATGATTCCCAGGTGGAAAAGTCATACAGGGTGACGTTATGATATACGGAAAGAAGATCAAAACATAACGGACGCAAAGAAAGGAGTGCTTCAAGCGTTCCTTTGCTCTCCATATTGGACCATTCTGCTGCGGAATAGGGGGGAAAAAAGATATCAAAATGCGTTTCGGGGTGCGCTTCGATAAACGGGATCAGATTGATTTCTATGTTTTTTCGGGCTTTTTCAAGAAATGCATCCTGTGCATAAATCCGTTCCGGAGTTTCGAAAACCGCATTGTACTCAATTGCCCGTATACTGTATTCATCCTGATTGGCCCAGCTGTACATTTTGTCACGGAATGCATCATCCTGTGTTTGTCCCCAGGTCTTCAGGCATTTCGGAATAAAGGTGCCCCAGACACTTTTATTAAACCAGTAGGGAGCGTCATCAAGATAAGTGTCGGTATACAGATATTCCGGCAGAGCATAGGCAACTGCATCACTTTCGCCAACAAGAGAATAGATGTCAAGACCATATACAATACGCCGCAGTACATGGGTCCGGAATGCAATTTCAAGGAGAACGGCATGATTATGAACGGTGCCGGCAGAGGTACATAATTTAATGAACTGCCCTCCCAGACGGGTATTCATATAGGACGGACGAAAGTTTTCGGTAACGGATGTACCGACGATTGCACTGTCATAGGTGTAATTTCTGGCAATACCGGGATTTGAATACACCTGAGACGTCTTATCGACAGGCGGGAGGTATTCCCCGGCAAGATGATATGCCTGAAACGGGTCAATCAGTACAATGACTGTAATACATAATAGAAAGAACAATGCCAGCGGACCAAGTGTGAATCCGCACCATTTTTTAATACTCATACTCAAAGATCAGAAATTGAAATACAGGAAAACACTGACGCCGGAAAGAGAGAGAATACTGTACACGATCAGAATGACGGTCAGTGCAGCATTGCGGAGCGTCGGACGGAATGCCAGAGTGTTTTCATAGTTGTTTGGAAGGCCCAGACAGGCTCCAAGTGACAGGAGGTACCATAACATCATATAAATCGCATTGTATCCGGGATGAAATCCGCCGGGAAGAGCAAAGGCGGAGGTGATTTCACTGCGGATTGGTGAAAAATTCATCATAAACATGGATTTCACGATTGCCAGTGCGTCCTGAATCGAAGTGGCTCTGAAAAAGACCCAGGCAATCATGACAAAAGTGAAAGTAAGGATCCACTGAAGGGCTGGATGAAGGGCATCATATTGCTTTCGGAAAAGGCGATACATCACAGAGGCAATCCCGTGCATGAGACCCCACAGAAGGAAAAGCCATCCGGCTCCGTGCCAGAGTCCGCTGAGCAGGAAAACGATGAGCAGATTGAGACAGGTCCTTGGCAGACCTTTTCTGCTGCCGCCAAGCGGGAAGTAGATATAATTGGTCAGAAAACGGGAAAGAGTGATGTGCCAGCGCTGCCAGAATTCGCGAATGTTGAGACTTTTATAAGGAGAGTTGAAGTTCATGGGAATACGAATGTTGAACATAAGGCCGATTCCCGTGGCCATATCACAGTATCCCGAAAAATCAAAATAAAGCTGCAGGGTGTACCCAAGAGCAACAAACCATGCCTCAGCAGTGTTGAGAGAGAACGCGGAACCGAATCCGGCATTGACTGCGATGGCGAAGGTGTCTGCAACGATGACTTTTTTAAACAGTCCGCGCGCAAATGCAAACAGACCAGGTGCGAAAGATTCGCTTTGAAAGTGACGGTTCTTCGGGTCGGCAAACTGGGGAACAATTTCACTGTGGAGAACGATCGGACCTGCAATCAGCTGAGGGAAAAAAGTAACGAAGAGAGCATAGTCCAGGAACTGATATTTCGGGACTTTATATGTATAACTGTCAATCACATAGGAAAGCTGCTGAAAAGTAAAAAAGGAGATGCCAAGAGGAAGAATCCAGTGATTGAGTCTGAGCTGCAGAGAAAAGGCTCTGTTCAGGTTTTCTGCAAAGAAATCATGGTATTTAAACAGAAAGAGAACACCAAGATTTCCCACGATACCCGTCAGCAGCAGAATGAGACGCAGTGCTTTTTTGCTGCTGCTCAGCATTTTCTGAGAAAGCAGATAATTGATTATGATACTGCCTGCAATAATGGGAACATAGCCGGGATGGTTGTATCCGTAAAAGACAAAGGAAGCCAGTACCAGAAAGATTTTATTGAGAGAATTCTTCTCCGGCAGGCGGCCAAGAAGAAAATAACCGGTCAGGGTCAGAGGAAGAAAAGCCAGAATGAAAATATATGAATTAAACAGCATACGGACAGCTCCTCGTTGAAACTTCAGCCGACGGTATCGTTAACCGGTATATAAGCGGCCGGTTCGGGTGTTGGCGTTGGCTCAGGTGTGGCATAAATGGGGAAAGGGGTAAATGCTGGTACGGCAGTGGCCTCCGGTTCGGGAGTTGAAACGGCAAACAGGGAAGACTGTGTCTGCTTGCCGGCTATTCCATCGACTTTGAGTCCGGCAGCCTGCTGAAAGGCCTTTACCGCTTCAATTGTACCGCCATAGTACCCCCCGGAAACGGTGCCATTATAGAAACCGAGTTCGCGAAGACGCATCTGCAGCATATAGACATCCAGACCGCTGGAACCTCTTTTCAGGGTCCGGTATCTGGAGGGCCAGTTTTCCGGACTGTAAACAGGAAGCGGAGTGGGGGCGGGAAGCGGCATTTCACGAAGCGTTTCCTGATTCAGGGACGGTTTCAGTGTCATCGTATATTCAGGATCATAAATGTTGCTTTCATATACGGTGATAATGGTGCCGGCCTCGCAGTTGTCGTATATCCATTTGGCATCGGACACGGTCAGGCGGACACAGCCGTGAGACTGCCGGGTGCCAAGACTGGTAAAGGAAGAAACGGAAAGAGACTGTTCATCCGGTGCCGTATAAAGGACGGAATGGAAGGCGTTGGCCTTGTCAATCCTTGTAAGGTACTGGGCATGGGAATCCCATGTGGGAAAATATCCCCATCTGGCACGTGTCTTTGGCATGATCGTCGTTCCGAGAGGCGTGGGGTTCTTTACCGTTCCGGTTGAGCAGATCATTTCACGAACAAGGATGGTATAATTTCCGTCTGCATCATAAGTATAGGCTCTGGTAATCTGATTGGTAATATCTACCATGAGAGTATACTTTGGCGGCACAGGCGTGGGTGATGGAAGGGGCGGAGCATTGACCGGAACAGCCATCGCAGAAAAAAGTGCTTCCTGTGTCTGCTGACCTGCAATGCCGTCGACGTGCAGACCATTCTGGGACTGAAATGCCCGGACTGCATTTCGTGTAACTTTATAAAATCCTCCTGATATGCGTGCGTCATAATACCCGAGTTCTTTCAGCCTGGACTGAAGTGCACTGACCAGTTCACCGGAGTCCCCATAACGCAATACTTTTGTAAACTGAAAAGTCTGTGCGTTGTTCTGTGCAGGTACAGAAGAGGAGGGATATTCCGGAAAATCGTTTTCATCATAGGGAAAAGGAGTGGAAGCAGGAGCAGAGGAACTGCCGGAGGGGAGATCCTCATATGGCAGCTGAATGTCAGGCGTCTCAGCCGGGGTGTCGAATGCACTGAGGGAATTAGAGGTGACAGAACCCAGGTTGTATCCGTCTGCAGAAATGAAATTTACCTCTCCGCTGTCGTTCAGCAGGACTTTTCCGTTTTCATCTTCCCACAAAACGGTTTCGGCGCAGGCGGAGAAAAGCAGCAACTGAAAAAGTATGAAAAAAAAGAGGATAGAAATCCTTTTCATGAATCGTATTGCACTCCTTGGCAGGGGAATTCAAAGTGTCCATATGATAGCACATCAGCTCCTTATTCGCAAGAAAACGGATGAATCCACGGAGTTGACAGGATCCGATCCGTCACGTATCATGCAGAAAGAATGATGGGATAAATGCCGGAATGGTGCGGTCATTTTCAGCCGCCATTCACTGATCAGGAATGAAATGATTTCAGACGGAGGATAAAGTGAGAAATCTGTCAGAACGTGAACTATTGATTCTAAGGAAGAAGGCAAGGGCATTTATAGAAACGATACCGCCTGTTGCGCGGTCGGAATCCGGCTGCCTGAATGAAGAAGGGACAGCACAGGTGCAGAAGTGTTTTGAAAGGATACTCAGGAAACATCGTGCAGTAGGTGCTGCCATGGTGCTTGTATTTCCGGATGGAACGGAACAGTTTTTCTGCTATGGAAAAGCAAGAAGAAAGCCGGATACAGCAGTCGATCCGTTTACCTGTTTCCGTGTGGCCTCGGTTACAAAACTGATCTCGACCTTTGGCGTGATGTCGCTGGTTGAAAACGGAGAGCTTTCCCTTGATGAGGATGTCAGCAATGTGCTGGGATTTTCACTTCGGAATCCCCGTTTTCCGGAGAGAGTTCTTACGCTTCGGATGCTTCTGACACATACGGGTGGAATAAAAAATGCAGAATTGCAGAGAACAGGGCAGGAGTCACTTGAAGAACGGTTCAGAGATCCGGATATATGGCTTGAATCAGCGCCGGGGGAAAGATTTCTGTATTCCAATCTGGGGGCCGGACTGGCAGGCGCGATTGCCGAAAAGGCATCCGGACTTCGTTTTGATGAACTGATGCAGGAGAGAATTTTCCGCCCTCTTGGGATATGTGCGGGGTATGGTGCGGCGAATATTCCCTCAGACCGGGTAATCGCAGACGGATATTCTGTCAGAGGACTGTTTCCACCCCGACTGAAGTACGATGCAGAATATCAGCGGCGGCAGCATACAGAGCAGAGACCGGGGGAATCCTACGTGACAACGGTCGGACGCCTGATTACAGATGCCCATGGTCTGGGAACTCTTGCAGGCCTGCTGGCGTCAAAGACAGATACGAAGGTATTGAAGAAAAGCTCCCTTGAGGAAATGAGAACCGTACAGGACGGGATCGGCGGAATCGGAAAGGCCGGACGCGGACTGAATGTGGCCTCTCTGAAAGGCGTTATTCCTGAGCTGAATCTGATTGGACATCAGGGAGTGGCATACGGAATGTGTTCGGAACTGTTTGCAGATACTGAGTCGGGAGCAGGAGTGGGAATTATGACCAATGGCGTCTGCCTGAATCGAATCGCTTTGCAGCCGGTGGGGGAAGAACTGCTGCTGCTGGGAATGTGCGCGATTCGAAAAATCGGGGCATTTACGGATAGTATGTGAGTTGCAGATGTTCTGCATGCATGACAGTAAATGCATGAAAGAAATGAGAAAACAGGCAGATAGAACGTATGTGAGCTGTCAGGGCTGTTCCTGTTTTTTTGCGGAAATATTGGATAAATTGCAGATTGACAGGGATATTTGAGTCATGTATGATGTGGAAGGTTTTAACGCTATTTGATGCTGAGATATAAACACCATGTATTTCTCCGGATTCTGAGAAGCAGGGACAGCATTTCTTGTGCTCCAAGTGCAGTTAATAAATGTGTGTTGTCGGGCATCGATCATAAAGCAGAATAAACAAAAGCCTGGAGGAAATACAGCATGCTGATAGGCGCATTGGAAGCTGGCGGAACAAAAATGGTCTGCTCGATAGGGACACCACAGGGAAATGTCCTTCAGCGGGCGAGTTTTCATACACAGACTCCGGATGAGACGATTCCGCAGATAGTAGATTTTTTTGATAAGTTTGATATCAGTGCACTGGGAGTCGGATCGTTTGGTCCGCTTGATCTGAATCACCGCTCATCTACATATGGCTACATTACGGCATCCCCGAAGAAAGCCTGGAGTAATTTCCCGATGCTTTCAAGACTTCGCGAGACGCTGCATGTACCGGTGGCAATTGATACGGACGTCAATGCAGCTGCAATTGCGGAACATGTGATGGGAGCCGGAAAAGGATACCGGAGCCTGGTTTATGTAACGGTGGGAACCGGAGTAGGCGGCGGTATCATCATGAACGGAGATATCGTGCATGGACTGATTCATCCGGAAGTCGGGCACATGATCCTGACACCGAATGAAATGGATACAATGCCGGACGGAATGTGTTCGTTTCACCGGCACTGCCTTGAAGGTCTGGCCAGCGGGCCGGCCATTGAAAAGCGGTGGGGACTTTCTCCGCGGCTCATGATGGAGGATCATCCCGCGTGGGAGCTTGAGGCAAGGTATCTTGCACAGATGTGCGTAAATCTGATCGTAATTCTTTCGCCGGAGATGATTGTTCTTGGCGGAGGGGTAATGCAGCAGGAACATCTGTTTCCCAAAATTCGCAAGTATACTTATGAAATGCTGGGAGGATATGTTGTCTCGGATAGACTGGATCTTGAGCGTCTGGATCAGTACATCGTTCCGCCGGCCCTTGGAAACAATTCCGGTGTTACCGGAGCACTCCTGATGGGGGCCAGACTGCTGTACAGTCAGCGGCGTAAAGGATAAAAATGCACCATTGCCTGAAGTATTTGGCAATGGTGCGTTTTTTTTGCCTGATGAATCGGAAAGGCTGCCGGGGTGAACTTAATCATTAGGCTGAAAACAGGGCATCCGGTAGATCTGCCGGTTGTCCAGTCCCCAGATCTTTTCGCTGAAATTACCGGGAGAGGTATGGGAGATTGCCTCCTGCATTTCATTCATACGTGCATCCAGTGTATCGATCAGATGAAGGAATTCGGCTTCTGCCAGCATGGGCGGCTTGGGACTTCCGTATTCGGGAATGCCATGATGGGAGAGAACCATGTGCTGAAGGAGAAGAATCTTCTGAGGATGGATGCCAAGCGTTTTTCCGGTTTCTTCGATGTTGATAACGCCTCTGATGATATGACCGATCAGCTTTCCCTCCAGAGTATAGTCGGAAACAAAGCCCATATCGTCACTATCCATTTCAGTTATCTTCCCGAGGTCGTGAACGATGACTCCGGCAATGAGGAGACTTGCATTGAGCTGCGGATAAACCGGAAGAAGTGCTTTTGCAGCACGAAGCATGGAAACGGTATGATGAAGAAGCCCGGAACGTTCGGCGTGATGCATCTGCTTGGCTGCAGGAAAAGTAAGAAGCTTTTCACCACAGCGCTCCAGGAGTTCACAGGTCAGCAGGGAATAGTCGGAATCCGGGATTGCCTCAGCGGCTGCGGTGATTTCTGCCCGCATGGCTGCCGGATCTTCGGGTGCGGAGGGAACAAGCGAATTCCAGTCAATGAATTCTTTCGGGTGTATCGTTTCCACCTTTTCAAGACGAAGCTGCATTCGTCCGTTGTACTCGTTGCCGGATGCCCGTATATGGATGACACTGCCGACCGGAGGAGGAGCAACCGAAGCATCCCACATTTTTGCATTCATTGTTCCGGTGCGGTCAGATACGTTCATGTCCAGATATTTTTTCCCGGCCTGTGATGTCCGGAACTCTGCACTTCTGACGAGAACAATTCCGTCAAAATGTGCTCCGTTAGTCAGATCAGCCAGAGACAGATTATTGGTGTAATCACTCATTGTTTAACCTCGCAATTGTAGTGCATCTATTATCTGCGATTCGACTGAAAAATTCAAGTGTCATCTGGAAAAAGCAGTGAATTGCAAAGCAGGATGAATGGACATCGGATGTCCTGCTTACGGAGCACATCGGATGTATACGGAGTGTCCGGGAATGTTGAGAGTGGCCTGAAAATATGATAGAATGGCCAAAAGCGCACGGGCGGTTCTGGTTTTATCCGGGTGGACACTTTCATCCGGAAATGTGCGCGCCTGACAATGGAACAAAGTGTACAGCTTCAGCGTTT
>CACXHF010000336.1 GCA_902767305.1 uncultured Eubacteriales bacterium | reverse complement strand
TATACATGGTGAATGAGTAAATACATCCAGAAAGTCGAAGATATCAAACGGTCGATTGGTCAGCACTATGTTCTCAATCAGGCAGAACAGTCAATTGTCAGACGTGGTTCATGTTTTACTGTTGTTATCATATCGAGATGCAAATGAAACAAATGTATCTCACGCCCTCATAGAACCAAATCTTACAACAATCCACAGTTTTCTGCATGGATGACATAATAATGGATTTCTTTTGCTATCGTGATCAGAAAGACAGACTGTCGAGTTTCATGGTCAGTGCTGCAATTCGTTCTATACAGTGCTGAACCAGCTTATTATCTACATCGGATGGTTTTCTTTGTTTGCGTATTCTTCTAATCAGACGACTGTAACCAATCAGAGAAGCTTTTTCTGCAACCTCATTCACCCGTTCTTCATTCTCCGTCTCCAGATAGTTCATCAGAAACTGTCGCATAAAGCGGAGTGAAGTATTATATGAGAATCCCATGAATCGCTCAATTACGAGAGGATCGTCATCTCCCAGAATAACATAAAAATAGTATAAGTCGCTAAGTTCCACAATAGGGTGTCCGGTAGACAGACGATCCATATCAATCATCAGGGGTTCACCATTCTGAAGGAAGACATTTCCCGAATGAAAATCGCCGTGAAGCAGATTGTCTGTTTCCGGCAGACTGTCCAAAAGCTGCAAACATTTATCTGAAAGATAAGGATCTTCCCGACCTATACCGTCTTTAATATATTCACGCACTCTGTCTGTGACTTTTGGGAAACCATCGTCTTCATTGACTTTTATACTGTGGATAGTATGAGCAAGATCTGCCATTATTTTCGCGTACTTATCCACCTGGTTAGGATTTTTAGAGATACAGTGTGAGATTGTATCTGAATTCACCAGTTCGTACATGGCACCGTATTGATCGCCTACTGATACGATACCAAAGGAAATTGCAGTGGGAATTCCAAGTACGAAAGCTCTGCGTGCCATGGCAATTTCCTGCTCCACATCATGATAAGTGTTGCTTAGATTGTAGACTTTAATTACCAGCTCGTCATTATAACGATACACATCTCCCTTGGCTCCACGGCCGATATGCATACAGCCATCAACAGATACCTCCCGATATTTTCTGTATTGCGCTTTTTTAGAATCGAAAGTACCCGGCCAGATAAAATTTATATGCTGGATAAATTCCTTGAATGCACCTGTCTTGTTTAAAGCAAGCTCCAACTGCTCTGCAATACTCTGGTAATACCAATGATGCATTTCAGGATCGTGCTGATGGAAGCTTTCCCATATTTTTTCGCCGTATTCAGAATAATTACCTGCTAGAGAACGAATGTTTGACAGTTTGTCAGCCAGCCAAAGCATTCTGACATCCCGATCAGGGTTAGATTTCAGATTATTCAGGGATTCTTCTTTACGCTTTTTCCAACTTTCAATGTGGGTTTCGCCGGGATAATCATTTTCCGATTCTGAAGATACAATGAAAGCCACTCGTTCTCCGAAACGCTTCCGAATTTCTTCCAAAGTACCGTCAGTGTCTTCTACAATATCATGCAGAATACCCGCAGTAATAACATCCGGGTCATTAGTCAAAGTAGACAATATTTGCGCTACTTCCAGTGGATGTAGGATAAACGGGGTGTTTCCGAGCTTGCGCGTCTTACCCTGATGCATAATAGTGGCATAGATGATCGCTTCTTCAATTTTATTCATCATGACTGTTCCCGCCCTTTGATTGCATAATAATTAACGGGCGAATCATGACATACTGTCGATTCGCCCTATTTGGATTTTACGTTCTTCTTTTCCGATATATTGGCGATACGATGACTAAACCAATAAACGTTGCCTTTCCGTTCTGAATATATCTGAGACAGAATCAGATACCCATAAGTTTAAAGGCAGAATTCACTTCAATGCCAGCGATGATTGAATGTAATTTTTGGTAGGTACTTTTGTCTTTTTTACTTTTTTATATGATGACAAAGTGTAACCGCAAAGCCCGACGGAGAAAGAAGATAGGTATCTCTGGATGAGCTTGTTTCAGTGACTTTGTCACCGCGTGGATTAGTGAAGCCGTGGGACATGAAGAAGTTATAAGCTTCGTCAAAATTGTCAACGTTGATCCGGATGGACATCAGATCTTGCGGGACATGATTAGAGCTTGCAACATCCACGTGAAAACCATTAGGGTCACGTAAGCGGGTGTTTGAATTCTCTCCCCCCTCGATATCTGTCTTTTTATGGCGTTTTTCGAATCCGAGCTCTTCAAACAGCTTGATGATGTCGTCTGAGTGCTGAGAAACAATCAGTGGATTAAAAGATGAGATTTTCATGTTTTTCCTTCTTTCAGAGAAAGCAGATGGTTATAGAATGTAGATCAGGCACACAGGACTGAAAAATTGTTGCCTCAATCGCAAATGCTGTGTGATTTCCGGCCAATGCCGCTCGTACAGGTTTCTGCACTTTCTTGGGCAGAGGAAGGCTTTCCCTTTTGATTATTTCACAGTTTCTGAATGTAACTGTGTCAGGGAAAGATGACATTTTATGCTCACACCACATCTATAGGGCGGGAATGATAAATGGTCAGATAATATTGACATAGACAAGGACATGGTGCTATCCATTCCTATCATAGGGAAGCATTTATCACACAATAAAAATGATCGAACCCAATTTTTTCATTTTTTTATATAAAGAAACTGTTTTCAGTCGTGTTCCTTGATGTGTTTGACTATATCAATAGCAAAACCTGTGGGAGAAGTCATCAATACAGATTTGGAAGAAGGAGTCAGAGAAGTACTGCCGTCTACTGCTTTAAATCCGTGGGAAGAAAGCAGTTTGTAAGCTGACAATTTCAGTCTTTACTCCCACTCGATAGTTCCTGTTGGCTTTGGAGTCAGATCATATAATACACGATTGACG
>CACXHF010000335.1 GCA_902767305.1 uncultured Eubacteriales bacterium | reverse complement strand
TGACCATGGCCGGCATTTCATGCTGGCCATTACCCGAAAATTCACTACCGGTGCACCGCACTTCATTGAAACCGGACACATTGAGCCTTCAGGGCTCTCGGAATCTGCTGTACAGGCTGTTCAGGAAACAGTATTTAAAGGTCTGGATGCGCTTCATATCACATGTGGTGCCTCTCATTCCGAATTTCGCGTCGAACCGAAAACAGGTCGGATTCAGTTGATTGAAATCGGAGCCCGTATGGGCGGCGACTGTATTGGCAGTGATCTGGTGCGGCTGTCCACGGGAATCGACTTTGTGGAGCAGGTACTGGATACTGCGCTTGGCCGTGCACCCTCTTTTGAGTGCACACCTCATCCCGGCTGCGCTGCGATCCGCTTTATTTTCAATCAGGATGATCTTGTGCATATGAAGCACCTTTGGGAAACCGATCCGAAGTCTTTTTACCGGCTCAGCGATATTACCGAGCCCGGTCTTGCTGATGTTACTGACAGTTCCACACGCTGCGGCTTTTATATTCTGACCGGCGAGGATCGTACAGAGCTGCTTCGAATGCTGAAGCTGGAGGAACGGGAATGAAACAGACCAACGGTTCCAGATGGCTGCTGCTCCTGGCTCTTCAGCTTATTGTTATTCTGTATTCCCTTTCCAATGTCATGAGCAAAATTGCCTCCGGGTATGATTTTGCCAGTATTCCCTATATCTTTGCCTATGGCGGGGAAATTCTGCTGCTCGGTATATACGCAGTGCTCTGGCAGCAGATGATTCAGCGGCTTAATCTGACAACGGCCTATGCAAGCCGTGCAACCGCGCTTTTCTGGTCTATGCTCTGGGCAAAACTTCTTTTCAGGGAGAGCATTACCCTGCCCAATATCATTGGTGTCATTCTGGTTATTATCGGTACATTGGTGGTGATTACAGATGATTAGTCTTCTCCCTTTCGTGGCGGCACTTTCTGCCGTTGCGGTAGCGTCGGTCTCCCAGATTTTGCTTAAAGCCGGAGCAAATCGCTCGTATCCTTCCCTGTTTCGTCAGTATTTCAATGTTTATGTTGTTGTAGGTTATGGAATGATGCTTCTTTCTACCCTCCTTTTCATTCTGTCTTACCGCATCGGCCTCAACTATAAAAGCGGTCCTGTTCTGGAAGCGCTCGGGTATCCGCTTATCCTGATATTCAGTTATCTCTTTTTCCGTGAGCCTCTGACAAAAAAGAAGATTCTGGGAAACATCCTCATCATCTGTGGGATTGTCATCTTTCACCTCTAAGTGGATGACAATCCCTTTTTCTGTATCCAGCCTTATATGTCGGGATTCATTCATGTGTGATTCACGAAAATGGTATGGACAGATGAATCCTCCTGGAGTATACTCCGAAGCAGAAAAGCATCTATTTCAGAAGAAAGGAAATCATTATGAGTCTGTTCTGTTCATCTTCTGATACCTGCCTGACGCTGTGGTGGGATCAGCCGGACAATGTACCGGCAAAAACGACCTATACGGTTTTGCTGAATGGTGTTCTTCATGAGCACGTCAGCTGTACACACTGCACAATTCAGAACTTGCGTCCGGAAACCGCTTATCAGGTCTGTGTGCGGTCAGGAGATAGTGTTCTCGGACAGGAAACCATTCTGACGGGAAAGACACCTCATCGGCTGAACGTAAAAGAGTATGGTGCGGTCGGTGACGGAAAAACCATGGATACCGCTGCACTGCAGTCTGCAATTGATCACTGCACCTGCGGTGAGGAAGTCTATTTCCCGGCAGGAATCTATCTGACAGGCGCGCTGCGCCTGCACAGTGACATGCGTCTGTATCTGGAAAGGGACGCTGTACTGCAGGGAACAATGAACCCGGAGGATTATCTGCCCAAAATATGGAGCCGATTCGAGGGAATTGAACAGGAATGCTATCAGAGCCTTCTGAATCTTGGCACACTGGATCATGCAGCCGGACCAAACTGCCGGAATGTATGGATATATGGTTCAGGGAAGATCTGTGGCGGCGGTCAGCCTCTGGCGCTGCGGACTATTGAAACGGAACGAGAACGGCTGAAAGAGTATCTGGCAGCCCTTGGAGACAAAGTAAAGGAATGCGAGAATGACAATACCA
Source organism: uncultured Eubacteriales bacterium (assembly GCA_902767305.1). GTDB lineage: Bacteria > Bacillota > Clostridia > Christensenellales > Aristaeellaceae > Ventricola. The sequence continues at coordinate 3,401 of CACXHF010000335.1, read as the reverse complement.
TTCCCGGACGTGCCAGAGGACGTCTGATCAATCTGAGTAACTGCGAAAACATACGGATTTCCGGACTGACTCTTGAAAACGGAGCCAGCTGGAATGTGCATATGGTGTACAGCAGGAATGTCGTAACAGACCATTGTATCTTCTGTTCAGAGAATGTATGGAACGGAGACGGATGGGATCCGGATTCCAGTGAAAACTGTACGTTGTTTGCATGTGAATTTCATACGGGTGATGATGCGGTTGCAATTAAGAGCGGCAAAAATCCGGAAGGAAATGCCATTAATCGTCCTACCCGTATGATCCGCATTTTTGACTGCAAAAGTGAATATGGACTGGGCATTGCCATCGGAAGTGAGATGAGCGGCGGTGTGGAAGACGTTCATATCTGGGACTGTGATCTTGAACATTCGCTGTATGGGATTCAGATAAAAGGAACGAAAAAGCGCGGAGGGTACGTGAAACAGGTCACTGTGCGGGACTGTCGTCTTTCCCGTTTCCTGTGCTGTGCCGTATTGTACAATGATGACGGAGAAGGATCTCCTGTTCCTCCGGTCTTTTCAGACATGCTATGTGAACGTGTGCATATGACCGGCTGGGCACGCAATTACTGGGAGTCTGAATTCCATGCAATGCCTGGCATTGAACTCTCAGGGTTTGATGTTCCCGGTTATGAAACCCGCGATATTTCTTTTGCCGGATGTTCGCTGGGTAAAGATGCCACGATTGTTCTTCGACATTGCAGAGACATCCGTCTGGATGTACAGCAGGCGGACTGAAACAGACTTTCAGACATACTGATCCAACAGCCTGTACTGCTTTCTTTTTCACGGCTGTGGTTTGTCAGGAAAATCAGATATAACGAAAAAGAGCGCTTCAAAATGAAGTGCTCTTTTTCGTTGTATACAAAGGAATAGAATTGTTCTTCAGATCAGGAATTTTTACGGATGTTGTCAATATTCTCCGTGGTTCCGCCGCCGTCGTCATCAGGATCGCGGAATTCACCTTTATCCACCAGACGAAGGAAGGCATCGACCACATCCGGTGTCAGCTGTGTTCCGGAAACTTCCTTGATAATGGAGACGACCTTATCAAAGTTCATGCGTTTACGATAAGGACGGTTGGAGTACATGGCATCAAAGCAGTCTGCTACTGCAATAATCTGTGCTACACGGGGAATTTCCTCCCCTTTCAGATGATTTGGATAACCTCTGCCATCCGGACGCTCATGATGCGCCTGTGCTCCAACGGCCAGTTCCGGCATGATACTGATATCTTTCAGGGTTTCATAGCCTAGGGTGGTATGGGACTTAATAATGTTGAATTCGTCGTCTGTCAGTTTCCCCTGTTTGTTCAGGACTTCCACAGGAACACCGATCTTTCCGATGTCGTGCAGAAGTGCGATGCGGTAATACCGTTCCACAGTCTCTTTATCATAACCGAGTTCTCTGGCGAGTTTTTCGGTAAATTCCGCGACACGTTTAGAATGACCTTTTGTATACGCGTCTTTCATATCGATGACCTTTGCAAAGGATTCCGTGATCTCCCGGACAAATGTCATCGTCTCCTGATGCTTTTTTTCCAGTGCAAGGGTCTTTTTGTGTACATACTCCCGCACACACACTGCAAGAATCAATACCAGCAGGATACCTGTGATAATATAAAACCAGACCTGTTCATAGAATGCTTTTATCTTAGTGATCTGTACGGATATTTCTTTATTCTGTACACCCATTGTATCCTGGAGCTGCATCACGAATTGATAGGTACCGCCGCGAAGGTTTGTGTAGTCAAGAGGAACAAGTTCACTGCGGTTTACTGTTGTTGTGCTGTCATCAACACCTTTCATTGTATAACTTACCTTAGGATCGCTCAGGGAATAGTTAAATACATAACTGGGCAGAGTCAGCTTTTTGGTTGATTCCGGAATGGTAAATACACCAGTTTCATCCGGATAGATTACCGTTTTGTCTGCGATCACATAAGGTACGCCGGCGTGCAGGTCATTGACGTCCTCAAACGGCTGATTGATATTGACTTTGCATACGCCTACACTGCCTGAGATATACAGATCTCCCTCAGGTGTCAGTTCACTGTATGAATTCGCGGTAGCAATACATGGCAGTCCGTTAGCGAGGCTGTAATAAACCGTGTTAATTTTTCCGTTTTCAAGCAGCTCACGCGTGGGAGCCACATAGATTCCGTTACTGCTGAGCACCCACATAAATCCGAGACTGTTTTCATAAAGATCGAAGTTATTGGTATATGGAAAGTCCGTGATGGTTGTTACCTTATAATCAGAGGAAAGATATGCGATGGAATTGCTGGCAACGAACCATATCACATTGTTTTTCTTGTCTTTTTTAAGACGCATCACTATGTCTGAAGGCATTCCGTCTTCGACATCAATGTTTCTTACGCCGGATTCATTAATTACAAAGATGCCGCCGCCATTACTTCCTAAAACAATATCTCCGTTAAATCCTTCAGAAACAGTCAGGCTTTCTGTGTTTGTGATACCTTCATTTTCTCCATATCCGGCAATAATACGATTGCCTTCGATAACATTTACACCGCCGGCAACTGCGACAAGGATTTTGCCATCTTCCATTTCAGAAACTGAACGAAGACTGGTAGAAAGAAGACCTTCGTCCTGAGTAAATACAACAAGTTCTCCCTGGTCATAGCGAAGCAGTCCATACTTCCGCCAGACAGAGATCCAGATCCGTCCATGGCTGTCCCGGATGATCGAACGTATCCGGCATCCATCCAGCAGGGTAATCAGATCGTCTGCGTCAAAATCTTCTCCGGATGACGTTGTCGCCTTTTTCAGAGGAAAACTTGACAGAGGACCGTCTTTGCCGATTGCCAACAGTCCTGTATCGGTTCCTATAAGAAGCGTATCATCGCACATACAGGTTGAATTCACAACACGCGAAGGGAGTTTATATCGCCCAAACAGATCTGAAAACTGATTTGGTACGATTTTCATAACGCCCTGCCTGGTAGATGTAAACCAGAGATTTCCAAGATAGTCGGTCATGATTCCGCCGATATTGCTACTCATTGGCAGATCTTCGATTAAATGAAACTGACCATCCCTTATTACGCCGACGCCGTTAGAGGCACAGATCCACAGTTCGCCGTTGATGTATGACATCTGCATGACATACATCAGCGGACTGATATCGAGAGTTTCAATTTCAGTAAATTGCTCCCCCATCCTGACATGGTAAAACTTATAATCTGCGCCTTCACAATAGATCATTCCAGGGTTTTCCGGATCTGGATAAATCGATCCGATGCCACCCTTGACCGTATTTTCTTCAACAGGAAGATAGTCGATGAGCTTGCCATTCTGGAGTGTCATGACAGAGCCGAAGTTATCCAGACCGTACAGAATG
>CACXHF010000334.1 GCA_902767305.1 uncultured Eubacteriales bacterium | reverse complement strand
TTTGCAAAGGAAATCTGATGCCGGTTTTCCAGTTCAGGATTCCTCCTGAGCCAGGCATACAATGTTTTTCCCTGCTGCTTTGGCTTTATACAGCGCAGTATCCGCACGAACAACCAGCGGATCGGCATCCTCCGAAGGTTTCGCCTGCGCTACACCGAAACTGGCAGATACCTTGCCGCATTTATCAAAATGCAGTTTTTCGATGGCAATCCGGACTTCCTCAGCGAATGCAGCCGCGGCTTCCTTCTTGACACCGGGCAGCATGAGCATAAATTCTTCTCCGCCCCAGCGGCCATCTGATGCATCGATACCCAGCTTCGTGGTCGCTTCATGAATCAGCCGTGAAATCCGCATCAGTACCTGATCACCTTCCTGGTGACCATAGGTATCATTGATGTGTTTGAAATCATCCAGGTCAATCATGACAATGCTGGTCGCGTTTGCTCCATCCGGACTGCTCTTTTTCTCCTCAACCCGCTCCGTAATCCGCCGCTGGATTTCACCGCGGTTATACAGTTTCGTCAGCTGATCCGTGATGGCCATCAGGGAAAGCGTAGCATTCGCTTCCATGACTTCCGCGGTAGCAGTATTGATGAAGTTTACCAGCCGGTTGATCAAAGTCATCGTGGACTCGTTGTTCTTGACTTCCTGACGGATCACAGGAACAGTTCCTTCTTTGGCGTTTCCTTCCCGCATTCCGGCAATGATCAGGGTCAGGTTATGATGATCCATGTCGTTTTCCCAACGGATCAGCTCGCCAGCTGTACAGAATCCATACGTGGGAGCAATCCGATGGAACGGAGTAATTTCCCGTGTAGCTTCCGCACCACCCCAGAAGGTTTTTCTGCCGAAACAGTCAAAAACCGAAATTACATCCGGTTTGAAATCCGCTATGTTCTGCGCGCATTGATTGACATCCTGCATAATAGTTTCCGGATCGCCGTATGTAACATGCAGCACACTGCCCTCCGGGATCCGTGTACTCATGGTCAGAGCTCCCTGACTGTCGCAGGACAGAGCATGTCTCAGCAGTTTCCTGTTTCCATGCTGTACGGCAAACGGGAATTCCAGAGCGTTGTAGAAGATATGCTCATCGTTGGGAATGCTCAGATAGTGCTGATAAATCTGATAGGCAGGCAGTCCGTCGAGTTCATAAAGAACATATCCCTCCGCCCGAGTTACCTTCAGGGGATATCCCAGAGGTTTCCATCCGCTGACATACTCATAGTGAACATGGATATCCGAGCCGCAGATAAATGTCAGCATTACTCCGGCAAAATGAAGCTCTGAGCCTTTATTAAACAAAAATGCCTTGAACTGATTATCACCAAAGGCTCCGCCACCCCATGCGGGGATTCCTTCCGGCACTTCTTCCTGAAGAATCTTGCAGACGTCTAGGATCGGAATCGTATCGATGGTGGCAATCACCTCAATGGCTTTCACATCCTTGATCTGCTGCAGAGTTTCACGGAGGGAAAGCCGGAAAGAAGAAAGATCCGGGCCTTCACATGGAAAATAGCAGGCTTTCGCATAACTGTCTGCTTTTTCAAAGAACAGACAGGTAACCACAAGCTTTTCAGTGGATACTCTCCCATCAAAGATGCAGCCGGATGCGGACGCCCCAACGTAAACCGCATCAGGCATGAGCTCATCAATGATGGCACAGGCAGATGCTATATCCGCCGGATCTGCGCCGTCTGAAAACAGATGAATAAGTGCCGGCACAGGGGCGGGATATGACTGCCATTCAGACACTGCCGCCCGGAATGAGTCTCTTTCGAGATAAACGGTCTGGAATTGTTTCATGCGTATACTCCTCTCGAGTCTGATCCTGCATAGGATAGGGATCTGCATTTGGAAACATTTTCAAAAAATATGCTATATCTTTCACACAATACCCGCCGTTTATAAAGGGGTACAATAATTTTTTTCTTCTGAAATCTCTTTTCCATAAAAACTATCGTTAGTAAACTCCTGACGATATCTTATCACAAAAAAGCTGTTCTGGTCAACAGAAAAACGAACAATCAGTAGTTTTGATATCAAAAAATGCTAATATTCATAAAAAAAAGTCGAAATCTGTTCTGAACTGCCTTCTTTGCAAAAGCAGCACAGAAGGATCACTCTGTTCATAAATGTCAGGTGCAGATTCATCTCGGACTGCTGTGCACAGACTGATTCCAAATTGTTCATTGAACGAACAGTCCCTCCAGAAGAAAGAATATGGCCTTACGTTTCTCTTTTTCAGTCTCTTTTCAGAATACCATGCTATAATACAGGTATATTCTACTACTATGAGAGAAGGAAAATCAAATGCGTGTCCTGATCATTGAAGATGAACACCGTCTGGCAGGTACTCTTGCCGATATCGTGGAGGATATGGGCTATACTGCCACCATCCGTTATGATGGACATCAGGGGCTGGATGAGGCTCTTTCTGACGTATACGATGCTATCGTTCTGGACGTCATGCTGCCCGGGCTGAACGGTTTTGATCTTCTTAAAACCGTCCGGTCGGAACACATTGAAACCCCCGTTCTTATGCTTACCGCACGGTCAGAACTGACCGACCGTGTACGTGGACTTGAATCCGGTGCAGATTATTATCTGACAAAGCCTTTTGAAACACTCGAATTTCAAGCCTGTCTGAGGGCGGTTATCCGCAGAAAAGGCGCAATTATTCCGGAAACCAAGCAGTTTGATGACCTCTCTTTTTCGCTCTCGGATGGACGTCTTAGCTGCAACTCCCATACTCTCCTCCTCAGCGCCAAGGAAAAAGAAATCATGAGCCTTCTGTTTCTGAACCCCCAGACACCCGTCTCGAAAGAAACCCTGCTTACGAAAGTATGGGGATATGATTCTGACGCTGTGGATAATAACGTTGAAGCCTATATTTCCTTTCTTCGCAAGAAGCTTCAGCTTCTGGGCTCGCGTGTTCAGATTACTTCCAGGCGCCGCATCGGTTACTGTCTGGAGGTGGGCGAAAAGTGATTCCAAAACTCCGCCGGCAGATTACTATTGTCATTATGACTGTCATGTGCCTGTTTCTGGTGGGCATTCTGGGATTCTCCATTTATTCCGTCTATCACATGCTGCAGCTTCAGACTGCCCGGGCTGTTCGCGGTCCAATACAGCGGGAAGAACATGACCCTAAATTTCGAACGCCTGTTGCTCTTGTCAATCTGACGGCCGACGGTGATCTCGTCGTCGAAAATAACCAGATTGATTTTCTGACAGATGATCAGGTCAGGGAATACGTTCATCAGCTCTCTGCACAGGAAAAGGATATGGGAGAAATCGGGCCGGAACGTCTGACGTATTTCAGACGTTCCGGCAAGACCGGCACCTATTACGTCTTTGCAGATACGCAGATAGACCGTCAGTTTGCCCGTGATCAGGTACGGAGCATGCTCCTTCTCTCCGGCTTTGCAGTGATCTGCTTTTTCATTACCTCTTTCCTGCTGTCCAGATGGATGGTAAAACCTGTCGCCCGTACATGGGATAAACAGCGTCAGTTCATCGCAGATGCTTCACATGAGCTCAAGACCCCCCTGACGGTCATCCTTTCCAACACGGAAATGCTGATCCGTTCCGGTGTCGTCACAGATTCAAGGAACCGTCAGCGTCTTGACAATATCAGTGCCGAATCCAAGCGAATGCGTTCTCTGGTTGAATCCCTGCTGACGCTGGCCAGATCCGACAATGCTCCGGACCGTCCGCCGACGGAGATTATCAATCTTTCCTTTCAGATTAACTCTGCGATTCTTACACTGGAACCGTCTGTCTATGACGCAGGACATTGTCTGGTAACCGAAATTGATCCGGATCTTTCCATGTACGCGAATGCAGGAGAAATCACACAACTGATCGAAATCCTCATTGACAACGCCTGCAAATACAGTGATCCCGGAAGTGTCATCCAGCTTTCTCTGAAAGCTTTGTCTAAAAAAGAAGCGCAGCTTCGTGTAATCAGTTACGGTACGCCTCTTACTCCAAAGGAATGCACGGAAATATTCGAACGCTTTTACCGGACAGATGCCTCGCGTGAGATAACTCATGGTTATGGACTGGGTCTCTCTATCGCTACTGGCATCGTCAATCACTGCAGGGGTTCAATCTCTGCAGAATCAGATGGTCATCGCACCAATCTATTTAAAGTTCGCTTTCCTCTGGCCGGCAGCAGTTCCGGCACATCCTCGTCCCCTGTCTGACAGAAATGTCTTGGAATCGGCCGCGAATCCGAAAACGGTGCTTCTTTCCAAAAACGAAAGACACCGTTTTTTTGTCTTTTCCCTGCAAGTTTCGGAAAAATCTTCCGCCTGGGGTAACTTTGATTTCTGTTTCAAAGATTCTTTTTCTTAGGCATTGAAAGTCCGGATGTTTCCTGCGATAATAGGCAGGCCTGAACAACAACCGGCGGCTGATTTTCTTTCCCGAAAACTGCCGCTTTCGTAAGGAGGAATTACGGTGTCTTGTACAACCATACTGGTTGGCAGAAATGCCAGCAATGATCATTCCACTATGATTGCCCGGACAGACGACGGCCATTTTGATGTTAAACGGATTCACGTCGTTGAACCGGACAAGCAGCCCCGAAAGTATAAAAGTGCCATTTCACACGTTCAGATTGACCTGCCTGAAAATCCTCTCCGCTATACAGCATCGCCCAGTGTCGACCCGAAAAATGGGATCTGGGCTGCAACCGGCATCAATTCCGCCAATGTGGGAATGACCGCCACGGAAACCATTACCTCGAATCCGCGTGTACTTGCTGCCGATCCACTGGTAACCCTGCAGAAAGCGAAAGGAAATCAGAAAGAGATCCCAGGCGGTATCGGTGAAGAGGATATCGTCGTCCTGGTCCTGCCCTATATCCGCAGTGCCAGAGAAGGAGTTCGCCGGCTTGCCGAACTTCTTGAACAATACGGTACTTATGAGTCCAACGGTATCGCTTTCAACGATGAAAAAGAAGTCTGGTGGCTTGAAACCATCGGCGGACATCACTGGATTGCCAGAAAGATCCCGGATGATGCAGTCGTCATCAATGCCAATCAGTTCAGCATGGACCATTTTGATCTGGACGATGCCTTTGGCGCGCAAAGCTCCCATATGTGCTCTCAGGATCTTCGTGAATTCATTCAGAGCAATCACCTCGATCTGAATCAGGGCGGAGCCTTTAATCCACGGGATATCTTCGGTTCTCACCGGGAGCTGGATCATATTTACAATACCCCGCGTACCTGGTTCATGGGACGGTATCTTACCCCTTATTCCCATACCTGGGACGGCCCGAACGCAGAGTTTCATCCGGAAAGTGAAAATATTCCCTGGTCACTTGTACCGGATCGGAAAGTGGCCGCAGAAGATATTTCCTATATGCTCTCAAGTCATTATCAGGGTACACCGTATAATCCGTATACCAGTCAGGATACCGGTCTGAGAGGTCATTACCGTTCCATTGGCATAAACCGGACAGGTGTCACCTCCATCTGTCAGATCCGCAGCGATGTGCCGGATGCCGTTAAAGGCATTGAATGGATCTGTTTTGGTTCCACTACATTCAGCGCATGGCTGCCGCTTTATACCAACGTTCCTCAGATGCCGGACTATCTGAGAAAGGTTACTCTGGATGTCTCCACCTCTAATTTCTACTGGAGCTGCCGTCTGATCGGGGCTATGGCCGATAAATGCTTTGCCGCCACGTTTCAGGATATCGAGCGTTATCAGACTGCCGTTGCCGTTCAGGGACGCCGTCTGATTCTCGAATACGATCATAAAATTGCTGAGACCGGTGACGCTTCTCTGGCACAGGAAGCAAACCGGAAACTGGCTCAGATGGCTCAGGAGGAAACCGGAAAAGCACTGAACATCATTCTTAAAACTGCCAGTATGCAGATGAAAAACGGCTTCCAGCTTTCTGACACCTGATCCTGATAGCCGACAAACGGAGCAGTCCCGGATGCCTTGTCCGGAATTGCTCCGTTTACTGTTTTTCTGATTCTCCTCCAGTCAATGCCCGGAATCGTCACTTTTTCCGAACCGTTTCCGTGAGGTTCGCCCTTTCCTGCCGGTTGATACAGCTTCGGAATGAATCCCACACGGACATCTCATAAAGCAGGCCAAACATAGTCAGGCCTGCCTCATTTTCAGAGTTCCTTTACTGTTCCGTTACATCCGGCATACGTTCGAAAATCACCGTTTCATCCGGCTGGCTGGAATTGTACCAGGATAGATGAACGTCGGTACTGCTGTTCCCATCCGCTTTCTCAAAACGGAGTATACCGGAAATATTCTCTGCAACCGGGTCCCCCAGTTCAGAAGTTTCCTCAGCCGTGATTGGAACCTCATAGAAAGAGCCATCGGAATAGACAAAACCATCCAGATCGCAGTCATAGCCGATGTTTGCCTTAAAAACGTAGGCTCCATGCGAAACAGGAGAAATGATCTCCACATTCCAGCCGCGGCCCTCATTCTTTTTCACCGTCATTACCGTAAATTGTGTTTCCACTTCAGCCCATTCGCCGGAAAGGAAAGCATCCAGATCACTGTCATCCGGAGACGCCGTATAAGACCCGCTCGGAACTTCTGTAATTTTGCCGTCTTTTACCTTGAGGACAAACTCGTGTACTTCATCACAGACTCCATCTGTAAAATGGCGGACACCGACATTGATTTCTCCGTCTGCAACAGGATCATACCGGACTTCATACAAGCCGTTTTCGTTTTTGATTTCGCCCAGTTTAACCACTGTATCATCCTGGGAAAGATCCTCTGCTTCCCATTTGCCTGTATCCCCTTCGCGAACTTTCACAGAAAAGAGATAGGATCCGTCCACTATTTTTCCGATAGCATCCTGATCCGAATGACCGTCCAGCCAGTCTTCCGAGGCATGAAGAGCTGCTGCCATCGCATCATACCACTGCTGCATCATTGAGAGTACACTCACATTTTCCTGTTCCGATTTAGCGCGATAAAGGCTGGTCTCACCGTCTTTTTCCTCACCAACCAGTTCCTCGTTTCCATAGAAGAAGAGGAAAGACTGATTGTCTTTCGGGAAGTTTAGCACAATATATTCCCCATCAGGCCACTTTGTCTTGTCTTCTTTCTCAAAACTGAAGTGCTCAAGCAGATGTGTCGCATATTCCGTACCGTCCACCGCATCCGTTGAAAGCGGGCCAAACTGGAGTGTGCTGATACTGAACTCTTTAGCCTCATGGTTCTGGATTGCCCTGAGTGCTTTTTCGATATCCGTTCCGGTTTCTGCCAGACAGGCACTGACCAGCATCATTGCAAAAACAAGGAATGCCGCTATTCTCTTTTTCATTTTTTCTTCTTTCCGGGCATTCTGCCCATTGTTTTCTGATTATTGTGACACAGCCCGCCCACAGGACTATGTTCACAGATTTATACGAACGACTGTTCAAGCCGGCATCTCTTTCCTGATAGTTCTTTAATGATGCTGTACCGTCAGCAACCGCATGTATCATTCAAGGAAAGAAATCGTATGGACTTTCGTGTTGCTTTCCCCACCTTCAAGACGAATGCAGCCCGGTTTATGTTCAATCTGCATATCTGTATCGGTATAGTCCGGAGCATTGGACCAGGGTTCAATGCAGATATAGTCGGCACCCGGCTTTGTCCACAGCATGAGTACATCCACGTCCGGATAATCCACCCGAACCTTATGGGGATCGTTCCGGTTTGTCAGGGTCACTGAACGACTATTCAGCGTCGGAAATACCAGTGCATCCACTGCAAAATACTCTGTTTTCAGCGGAAGTTCCTTAGTCTTTTCCATCATGACAACCGGATCCGGCTTGATCAGATTGCCGACAAGAACATAATCCTCCAGTTTCTCCTCTTTTTCAAATTCGATGGTGCATCCTTCAAGTCCGCCAGGCGTCGCATAGGCTTCATGTGAACCGATTCCGTAGTAGAACGGAATCGTTCCCCTGTTTTCCACCGTATAGGAAATGACCAGGCTCCTGTCCTTAAGTGCATATGTGCATCTGAATACATAGTCAAAGGGGAATCCTTCATGTTTATCGGTCAGTTCAAAGACAGCTTCATTTTCCTTTGTGGCAGCCACTTTCCAGTCACACAGCTTGGCAAATCCATGCTTGGTCATGGGATATCGCTTGCCATCCAGATAATACGCATCTTCCTTGAGGCCGCCGCATACAGGAAACATGATCGGCGCATGACTGGCCCAGAACCTTGGATCTGCCTGCCACATAAATTCATGTCCGTTTGTATCCTTCACGGACTGCAGTTCAGCCCCTTTCGGAGAAATCACCACGGTCAGAAAAGCATTTTTAATCGTCACCATAACTGTACCTCCCTATTTTCAGAGCTCGTTAATCGGCTCCACTCATGTGATATTTTACACGTTCCGGGAGTTCCCTGCAAGAGTCCGGCACGCCATTCTCAGCAGCTCAGCCTGCATGGCAAAACGTGTCCGGCTGAGAAATTCTTCCGCATCAGCTGCTGACAAACTGGCATTTTGATCCGCGAAAAAAGAAAAGGTCTCTGCAGTACACAGAGACCTTTAACTGATTAAGCCATAACCGCAGCAGTTTCATTGAATTCCTGACCAAAGGCACTATCATAATTGCCTCTGCGCACCTCTCCTGTGGAGTGTGTTACCATCCACTTCATGACGGCATCTGCCACTTCCTGAGAGGTATACAGATGATCCATATCCTCAATGCGGTACAGGGTTGCATAACTGAGTTTCTTATCACGGACAACCTGTATCGGGAATCCATCGAGATCCAGCGTCATGTGCCTGGGCATGACACCTTTTGTCGTGAATGCCATATACTGATAGTTGAAGTCACGCAGAACCAGCGGTTCGCGCATTTCTTCCGTCTTCACCTCTGTATTCATAATAATACGCGGTAAAGAACGAGCCATAAATGCGGCAGAATCCTGTCTCTGTGCAAAGTTCCTGTTCAGTTCCTTGTACAGGTTGTTGCTCATAATTGAGCTGGCATGCGTCGGAATACGATCGTACAGAATGCCGCAGAGATTCTCATAGCCGCGTTCCTCCGGAATATCCGTAATGGCAAACGCATACTCCCACCGGCTAACCATTTTTCCGTCAACCATAGCCCGTCTCTGCGATACTCGAATCGGATGGAGCTTTACCCGGACATGCCATTTGCGGTCATTCACAATCAGATAGTTATCTTCGGTGTTTACCAGATGCGGTTCGTCCATCTGAATACAGGCACCATTCTCAGACATATTGACGGTCATACAGTCATAGGTCTTTCCCCGGACCACCAGTTTCGCCGGCAGGGTTACCATGACACGTTCGGAACTCCGGTAGACACCGCGGCCGCCCAGGAAGAACAGACTCATCAGCATGACGTACATGTTGTAAATCATCCAGAAAAGGATAACAGCAAGTCCGATGGAGTTCGTGGAAAGGATCATCCAGACAGACCTGCAGATACCAATGACCGACAGTGTCAGAAGGATGATCATCGGCATCATGTATACCAGGTTATCCTGCCGCTGATGTGTTACACGGCTCTTGACGGTAACCTTGAATTCCGACAGGGAGAAACCGAAGCTTTCCAGCATGATCGGAATCAGCAGGAACGGGAACAGCGCCGTCTCATATATAGCGGTCCATTTGTTGGAACGCAGATTGCCGCTCAACACGCTCAGAGAGATCGTACTGATCAGGTACATCGGAAGCCAGAACATAAGCACCTGAGGAAGCGTGCATCGCATGACCTCAAATCCGAAGGTTGCATACAGCATCGGAGAGAGAATGTAAATCAGACGCTTGAGCGGTGCATACCAGTAGAAAATAGACTCCCAGTAACACAACTTCTGTTTGAGAGAAAGATTTGGCGTATACAGAATCTTGAGCTTTTTTCCTGTATCGATAACGCCTCGACCCCAACGGATACGCTGACGGATCAGTGAATGCAGCGTATTCGGGGAAAGGCCGGATGCCAGCGGATCACTGGTACCCATGCAGACATAACCGTTCTGCTGCATCAGACAGCCGGTTGCAAAGTCCTCGGTAATGGATTCCGTATAGAATCCGCCGATGGAGTTAATCGCCCTTCTTGAAAGCAGTGTATTACTACCGCCATAAATGACGGTATTGGAACTTGTCTTGCTGGCCTGAATACTGCGGTAGAAATAGTCCTGCTCGTTCGGAATATCATTCTCCAGATACAGGTTGTACTGGAAAAGGTCCAGATCGTAGAAGGCCTGCGGCGTCTGGATAAAGCCAAGCGGCATCTTCTTCCCCTTGGGCAGATTGACATTTTTCAGTTCTGCATCCACCACATAAGGAATGATTTCCATCAGGAAACGACTCTGCACAATCATGTCGGCGTCCAGCGTAATGATGTACGGTGAAGTAGTATGCCGTACAGAATGATTCAGGTTGCCGGCTTTTTTTCCGTCATGGTTGTTACGGTGCAGATAGTTGATCCTCGGGCCGAATTTCTTGGTAAACTCTTTGATCGCCGGTCGGTTGCCGTCATTGATTACATAGATATGTACCTTTTCCAGATCCGGATATTCGATACTGAGGCAGCCGTTAATGGTCTTTGTCAGCAGTTCCTCTTCCTCGTTATACGTGGATATAAAGATATCGACGTCCGGATAAAGCTCAAACGGCACATCTGGCTTCGGGTACTCCCGCATGTTATA
>CACXHF010000333.1 GCA_902767305.1 uncultured Eubacteriales bacterium | reverse complement strand
CTGCCCGATCAGGTCCGTCATCGGCCCGTGCACGTCAACCACCTGCGGTTCCCCGCTGTAATTCTGCAGGAAGACAAACCCGCCGCGGTCCGTTGCAATCACCCCCGACGGACAGTCTGCGGCAATTGCCCGCGGAATATCCAGTTCTGAGAGAATCCGTTCCATCACCGCATCGACGCCCGCCTGATCCGGTTTGGCCGCCAGATACCAGGCCGTGCCGCGTCCGAAGGCATTCCTGGTAAGTGCAGGCAGTCCCGCATAAAAATCCGTCCCGTAACGCCCGACGACCTCCGCTGTAACATCCCGCGGCAGTTCGCACAGTTCCCCGAGCGTAAGCTTCTGCCCGTCCTCAAGGAGAAGTTCATTGGATTCTTCCGGATACAGGGCATCAATTTCCTCTGCCCGCAGTCCGAGGACATCCGTAAGGCCGTGCGGAGCATCCCCGAGAAATGTCAGATGATCCGCATCCACAATGCCTGAAAAAAACGTCGTCAGAATTGTTCCGCCCTGCTCGGTAAAGCACCGCAGCTTTTGCTCAATGCCGCCGCGGAACATGAAGAGCATGGGAGCCAGCACAAACCGGTATTCCTCCAGACAGGTCTCATTCATATCGGCAAAGTCCACCGCAATGCCCCGTTCCCAGAGACTCCGGTAAAACAGAAGCACCGTATCAATATAGCGCATGTTTCCAAGCTGTGCCGCCTGAACTCCCTCAAGTGCCCAGAGATTTTCATAATCAAACAGGATGCAGACCTTTGCCTGAGTCCGGGCCTCCAGTACCGGCCGGATCTCCGGGAGAACCTGACCTACCTGCGCAACATCCCGGAAGACCCGTGTATCCGATCTTCCGTCATGACTGACCACTGCCCCATGGAATGCCTCGGAGCCGCCGCGCCCCTTGCGCCACTGGAACATCATGACGCTCTGACTTCCGTGTGCAATGGCCTGCATGGACGAGAGTAGATGCATCCCCGGCCGTTTCAGCTTGTTATGCGGCTTCCAGTTCACCAGAGACGGTGTTGACTCCATCAGGAGGAACGGACTGCGTCTGAACGAGCGCATCAGGTCATGCTGCATGGCCACATTGGCAGCAAGCGCCAGATCATCCCCGCTTCCCCATGTGGGATAGCTGTCCCAGGAAACCACATCGATCTCCCTGGAAAGGGTGAAATAATCATAATCGCGGAAACGCTCCATCAGGTTGATGGTTACCGGAATGTCCGGTGTCACAGCCTGAACCGCCTCCCGCTCCATCCGCACAAAGGAGGCACACTGGCAGGTCTCAAACCGCCGCCAGTCCAGCTGCATGGACGGATTGCTGACCTCGCCCATCGGGGACGGCGGTTCGATCTGGCTCCAGTCGGAGTATCGCTGCGACCAGAAGCCGGTCCACCAGCGGCGGTTCAGCTCCTCCAGCGTTCCGTATTTGTTCATCAGCCATTCCCGGAATGCCTGGGCACAGAGCGGGCAGCGGCAGTCCCCGCCAAATTCATTTCCGATATGCCACATCAGGATCTCCGGGCGTCCGGCATAATGCCGGGCCAGGGCCGTATCGATCTGCCGCACCTTTTCCCGGTATACCGGTGAGGTCAGGCAGTGATTGTGCCGCTCCCCGAAATGCATGCGTTCAAAACGCTCATTGCACCGGAGCACTTCCGGATATTTCTGCGCCAGCCAGGCTGGTCTCGCCGCGGAAGGCGTGGCAAGAACGATGCCGATGCCGTTTTCCGTCAGCCGGTTCACAATCTCATCCAGCCAGGCAAAGTCATACCGCCCTTCCTCCGGCTCCAGGCGCGCCCAGGCAAATATGCCCACTGAAACGGCGTTGATTCCGGCCAGACGCATCAGCCGGACATCCTCAAGGAGCACCTCCGGACTGTCCAGCCACTGATCGGGATTGTAATCCCCTCCATGAAGAAACACACCGGGAAACTTCATTCTTCCCCCTCCATTCGCATCCGCAAAGACCTCTGATTCCTGCCTCAAGTCACGCTGTTCATTATATCGGAAGAGTGTCCGAAAAGTCACTGGTCATTTTCCACGGATTTTGCTTTTCCGATTCATTCCGGACCTGTCCCGCTCCGCTGTCACTCAAAGAAATCCTCCGTCATCGAATCCAAAGCTCCTCTCATCCGTCCCGTATGATGGCGCCGGTAGCAGGAATCACATACCCGGTACGGCCAGTTCCACGGAAGGCGGGCGTGACAGGATTCACAGGTCCTGGCCTGCAGTTTCTGGGTGGAAAGAATATGGATGATTCCCTTGGAGAGCAGGGACTTCCGGCTTCCGATTTCATCCAGCACCGGTTCGGGTTCCTCCAGAAAGAGGCGGGCATAGTTGTAGTAAAGATCGCAGCGCCTGTAATCCGCCTCCAGCCGATCCAGCATCTCAATCGTGCATTCCTCAGGATTCACATAGGCCGGCAGTTCTGCCACGACCTCCACATGTTCGTGGATGCACTCCGCATGATACATCGTCCGCCAGCGCGCCAGCAGGTCCGGATCGGTTTCATCAAACGGAATGCAGATGAACCGGTACAGCAGCATTTTGTCTGTCTGGCGGTTTTCAAGCATGGCCGCCAGCTGTGCCATGCGCACGGTGGACGCCTTGGAAAAGCAGCCCTTGTCCTTCATGGCCAGCCATTTATTGATGATCTGCGTCAGCGGCAGCGGAATGCCAAGGAGGGAATCCGGGAAACGGATCACGGCCTCGGTCAGCGGATAGAACGGCCGGCTGAG
>CACXHF010000332.1 GCA_902767305.1 uncultured Eubacteriales bacterium | reverse complement strand
GGCGCTACTTCAGCTCCTCTTTCAGATAAGCCGCGCAGGCCGGAATCTGCCTCAGTTCGCGGACCACCAGACCGCAGATAACCTCAGCCCCATGCGCATTAAAGTGGGTTTTGTCGTCATGTCCCTCCGGGAAATCCGGATTTTCACCGGGCGACAGGCGCACAAAGAGCTCCGCCGTCTTCTCTTCTCCCAGAGAAAGATACAGCGCCCGGCTGTCCTTTTTAAGATCGCACAGGGGAATCTGCTTTTCGGCTGCCAGTTCCCGGATCGCCCTTGGATATTCCCCATGGGTGTAGAGCAGGCTGCCGCCGCCCACAAAGAAGCGCCGGGCTACCGGGGTCAGCAGTACAGGCAGGGCACCGCGCTCCAGTGCCGCCTGGCAGTAACGCCAGAGCTCTTCCTTGAAGGTACTCTCCGGATCGGTATGACGTTCATCGTCCTTTTCATCGTTATGACCAAACTGGATCAGCAGCAGATCGCCCGCCGCCATCTCCTTTTCTGCCGGCATGAACAGGCCTTCCTCACGAAAGCTGCGGCTGCTCCGGCCGCTCAGTGCGATGTTTCTGACGTTCACGCCCTCACGGACATAGCCGGGCAGCGCCCATCCCCAGCCCCGGAAAGGGGGCTTGTTGTCCTCTACCGTGGAATCCCCGATAATCCAGATGGTTGACATTGCTTCCTACTCCTTTTCATCTGTCGGGCAGCTCTGCGCATGCCCCGGACAGTCGTCGCTCTGTGAGACTTTCCGGATTCCGGAGGATCGGATCCGGATCTTTTGCCGGATGATCGCTGCAGGGGCCGCAGGCACGACAATTTTCACAGCCGGTGCCCGCATCGCGATCGAGATCCGTGTTCCTCCTGCCGGCTCGTTAAAGCTGAACGGTTTTCCCTGCGGGAATGCACAGCGGCGGCCCGTCGTTGACGGATATATAGCAGTCTGCCGCGTTGGGGTTATAGACAAAATGGTTGTCCGCCGCAAACTGCAGGCGGTTAAACGCATCCATGCAGTCCATGAACTCGATATTGGTACAGTACCAGATGTCTTCCTTTCCGCCCATCATGCGGCAGAAGGATTCGATCAGGTCCCAGTTGTTCTTATCGTCAAATTCATAGCTGTGCCCCCAGACGTACATCAGGTACAGATACTGCTTCTTGAACAGGCCGAGAAACTCCTCGCCCAGTTCAAGCAGACGATGGTTGTGATGACAGGTTGCCTCCCAGCGGTAGGGGTTCTCCGGAAGGGCAAAGCTCTCACTGGACCCAACCACGCGGGAATAGCGGATGCCGCAGGCAGGCAGGAGCGCCTCAATGTCCCGGGAAAACGATCCGTTTGGATAGCTCAGGCCGCGCACCGGATAACCCGTGCGCTCTTCCAGCCATTTGCGGTCCTCAAGCACCTCATGGGCCACCTCAGGCAGCGGACAGCGGGCAATGGTCGGATGGGTAACGGTATGACAGGCCACTTCGTGGCCCTGGTACAGAACAGGAATTTCCCCGGGGTCAATCCGTTCCGGGCGGTCGAACAGACCGCTGTTCAGATGGAAGGTTCCACGGATTCCATACTGATTGAAAATGCTGACCAGACGCCGGTCCTGGGTACGTCCGTCGTCATAGCTCATGGTCAGCGCCTTATGTTTTCCGCCGGGAAAACAGCAGTAGACTTTGTTCATATTCTTCTCCATCAGGAAGGACTGCCGCGCCGGGCAGTCCCGAATGAGCCGGTTATCTGGTGGCCGGTGAGCCGCATGATCCTGTTCAAAAGCAGAAGGCATGCCCGTCCGCGGCGATGTTCACATCGGCAGCGGAATGCCGGCAGCCGGATGCGGATCGTTCTCCGCCTCCTGACTGCCTCAGTAAGATCCCGGAACATGCCGGCACAGGCACAGCTTATGATCACGGACGCGTGTCACGGATCATCAGTTCGGTGAGCATCAGGAAGGTCAGGCCCTGACCATAGGCAGTGGGCGTTACAATGATGTCCTTATAGTGCTGCAGGCTGTGGCCCATTCCCGTTCCGCCGGAAACGCCCTGTACGGCGCCGGTTTCATCGATCTGATCCAGCACTGCGCCGGCAGAGAGCATTCCCATCCGCTGATAAGGCTCCTGGGGCAGCCAGCCCAGACGGATGCCCTTGAGGACGCCGTAGGCGATGGCTGCCGTGGCACTGGTCTCACAGTAGGTCTCCTCCACATCGATCAGCGTCGTATACAGGCCGTTGACCCGCTGGTACTTCCACAGCGCCAGCACCTGGTCCAGCCACGCGGCATGAATCATGCGCATGGAGGCATTTTCCCGTCTGGTAATATCATAGAGTTCAATCGCGGAAGCGGTGAACCAGGCATTGCCGCGGGCCCAGAAGGCCTCGGCAAAATTATGGCGGCGGTCAAAGGTCCAGCCATGATAGAACAGGCCGTTCACCTTGTTCTGCAGATAGCGGATGTGAATCAGGAACTGGAACTCCGATTCTTCGATCAGCTCCGGCCGGTTCAGTACGACGCCGGCCTTTGCCAGGAACAGGCAGACCATGAACAGCGTGTCGCACCAGAGCTGCTGATAATGCTTATTCCACACCGTACAGTGC
>CACXHF010000331.1 GCA_902767305.1 uncultured Eubacteriales bacterium | reverse complement strand
CCGTGTCTGTCTGGATCTTCGCCGCTATCAACTGGAATCCTGAACACTCTTCTGTCACAATAGGCAACAGATGAGTTCATCAGATAAAAACGTTCGACAAATGGAGGAGCATATGAAGGAACTGAAAGAGGCTATACTCACACGCGGAAAAGCAGTCAATCAAGATGTCCTGCTGGTAGATTCTTTTCTTAATCATCAGGTAGATCCGACTTTGATGCATGATATCGGAGAATCCTTTGCAGCACATTTCAAACCACTTGGCATTGACAGGGTTCTGACAATTGAAAGTTCCGGAATTGCCCCTGCCGCATTTACTGCTTATACCCTTGGTGTACCGCTTGTGATCATGAAGAAGCAGATGTCAAGAATCATGACAGGCGATCTCCTTCAAACAACAGTCCGTTCATTTACCAAGGGAACGGAATACCAGCTTACAGTTAAACGGGATTTTCTGCCGGAGAAAGAACAGATTCTCTTCATTGATGATTTCCTTGCCAGCGGTGAGGCGGCCTTTGGTGCCATTAAACTGGTTGAGGAAGCCCATTCTACGCTGGCAGGCATCGGTATTGTGATCGAAAAATCCTTTCAGTCAGGCAGAAAACGTCTGGATGACCTCCACATTCCGGTTCTCTCCCTTGCCAGAATTATCTCCATGGGGCCTGAAGGAATTGAATTTTTGGAATAATCCCTTTTTACAGTCATGACACGTCAGTTTTCTGTCGTCCTGCTATTCTGTACATCTGCGTCCGTTTTCTCCAGGTCTGTACTGTGAGAACCGGACGCTTTTGTTGTACACCGAACGGAGAAATCTTCCGACCGGGTTGTTTTTTTAGAAAAAAGAAGGTATAATTTACAAGGTCAAAGAAAGTAAAAGTGAGGCGAACAACAATGAAGCGTTTAAGTGATACAATTGAGGATTTTATCAAAACTCTTTTAATAGATGAAGACGAACAAAAAGCCTGTGAAATAGAACTGCGGCGAAATGAACTTGCTGCCCATTTCCAGTGTGCCCCATCGCAGATCAACTATGTCCTGGCAACACGTTTTACACCGGAACATGGTTATGTGATTGAGAGCCGGAAGGGAGGCGGTGGTTATATCCGAATCATGCGTCTGGCCACAACGAACCGCGAGGAACTGCTTCAGACTCTTTATCAGCGGATTGGAACATCCATCAGTGCACTGGAAGCAGTGAAAATTATTGAGACGCTGAAAACAGAAGATATCATAACAGAGAATGAAGCATGCCTGATGAAAGCAGCTCTGAACCCGACTGCAGTTCCGCTTCCGCTCCAGATGAAGGATGCACTGGCAGCGGGAACACTCAGGAGCATGCTTCTTACCATTGCCAAACGGAAGAATACACAGAACACGGAGAGGAGTCAGCTGTGATCATACCAACTGGATTTACGCCGATGGCGACCAAGGCCGTCGTTCAGGCACAGTTGAGCGCAGCCGGAATGGGGCTGTCTACTGTCGGTACCGGACATCTTCTTGTAGGTCTTGCCAAGGCCGACTCAGAGGTTGCGAAAGGAATCCTGGGAGAACTGGATCTTCGGAAACTGGAAGCGGCAACTCTCAGCTGTTACGGCAGAGGGGACGCCGGCTATGCGAGAATTACGGAAGTATCCGCACACCTGCAGCGAGTCTTTCTGAGAAGCACAGCTTATATCAGTGCCGATCGCCGAAAAGCTGCCGGAACGGTTCATCTCTGGCTGGAGCTGCTGCATGAGGACGGCTGTCATGCTCACGAAATTCTCCATTCACTCGGCAAAGAAATTGAAACTCTGAAAAGCACACTCAGCAGCCTCTTTGGCAGTATTGAGCGGCCGCAGGAAGCAAAGCAGATTCCTGCTTCGGATACACAGCCCACTCAGGAGGAAATCGCCTCTATCCGAAACAAGAATACAAATACAGGAGCCCAGCCCTCCACCGCAATCAGTCAATATGCACGCAACCTGACACAGGAAGCCCGGGAAATGCGGCTTGAACCCACGATCGGTCGGGAGAAAGAGATCAATGCCATTATTCAGGTTCTTGGAAAAAAGACCAAGAATAACCCGCTCCTGATCGGTGAACCCGGCGTCGGCAAGACTGCCGTTGTAGAAGGCCTTGCTCAACGAATTATCCTGAATCAGGTGCCGCCTGCTATGAAGGATCTGAAGATCTATGCACTGGATATGACGCGGCTTGTGGCAGGAACGAAATTCAGAGGCGATTTTGAGGACCGCATGACACGCCTCATCGACGCTGTTCAGCAGGATCCCAATGCCGTTCTGTTCATTGATGAAATACATATGCTGGTAGGCAGCGGTCGAAGTGAGGGGTCGATGGATGCCGGAAACATGCTTAAGCCGGCACTGGCAAGAGGAAACCTGCGCGTGATCGGATCCACAACACGTTCCGAATACCGTAAATATTTTGAAAAGGACATGGCTCTTGCCCGGCGGTTTCAGAGAATTGATGTAGATGAACCTTCCAGATCAGATACACTTACCATTCTTGAGGGCATTCGGGTTCGTTATGAAAAATTTCATCAGGTGACCATCACGGACGAAGCCCTGGTGGCAGCAGTAGATTACTCAAGCCGATATGTTACGGACCGGAAGCTTCCGGATAAAGCGATTGATCTGCTGGATGAAACTGCCAGTATGCGTAAACTGGGAATCGGTTCTACGGGTGAGAGTGTGGAAAGCGCTGCAAGACTTCTGGAAGCGATTCGGCAGGGAAATGAACCCCTCCAAAACGAACTGATTCGAAGGCGTGCTCAGGAAAAGAACGGGCCGGTTATCCGTGATGAAGATGTAGCTCATGTAGTTTCCACATGGACAGGGATTCCTGTCGAACAGATTCTGTTCCGGGGATCTGAAAATCTTCTGACTCTTGAAGATCGGATGAACCGTTATGTTATCGGACAGACGGAAGCAGTTCATAAGGTCTGTGCATCCTTACGGAGAAGTGCATCCGGTCTCAGTGATCCGGACAGACCTTCAGGTGTGTTTCTTCTTTTGGGCAGTTCCGGTGTCGGAAAAACGGAACTCTGCCGGGTACTGGCTGAGAACTATTTCGGAAGCCGGGATGCGCTGGTCCGTCTCGACATGTCGGAGTATTCGGAGGAGATATCCATTACATCCCTGATCGGATCACCACCCGGCTATGTGGGTTACGGAGATGGAGCAAAGCTGACAGATTCTGTAATGAATCGGCCTTATTCCGTAGTTCTGTTCGATGAAATTGAAAAAGCTCACCCAAAGGTATATAATTTGCTCCTGCAGCTTCTTGATAATGGAGAACTGACTGACAGTGTAGGACACAGAGTAAACTTCCGGAATACCATTGTGATGATGACCAGCAACGCAGGCATTTCATTCGATATGGACCGACAGATGGGCTTCGGTGATGTCAGCCATGGTGATCTGAAACGTCAGCTGATGAATCGGGTAAAAAACGTATTCCGCCCGGAATTTCTGGGGCGGATTGATGAAATTATTGTCATGAATCGGCTGACGGAGGATGATGGTGTCCTTATCGCAGGCAATATGATGGAACGTCTGGCAGAACGTCTCGCTTCCCGTGGATATCGTCTGGATTATGAGAACGAGGTACTGCACATCATTGCCCGTCATGGAATGAGCAAAGACAGCGGCGCACGCAATATCCGCAGGCAGATTCAGGATGAAATCAATGATCCGCTCAGTCTCCGACTCTTACAGGAACCGGATCTTCGTCACATTGTGCTGCTGGTGGAGGAGGAAAAGATTCGCATAGAACTCCTTCCGCTTACAGAGATGCTTCCGCAAGCAGAAACGGAGGACACGGAGAATCATCAGATGCAGAATGAAATGGCTTTACAGCCAGGGGGAATTGCAGAATGAATTTGGATCAGCTGATTGGAACGCTTCGGGCGGACCCGGAGTTCATGGGGAATGTTGCCCATTGGGAGACCATCCCCCCGAAACAGGCAGAATATGCGCCTTTTCCGGACGGAACGGATTCCAGGCTGATTGATGTGCTTCGAAGCCGCGGGATTTATCAACTGTACTGCCATCAGCGGCAGGCGATAGATCTTGCAAAGGAAGGGAAGGATATCTGTGTAGTGACCCCGACGGCATCCGGCAA
Source organism: uncultured Eubacteriales bacterium (assembly GCA_902767305.1). Taxonomy (GTDB): domain Bacteria; phylum Bacillota; class Clostridia; order Christensenellales; family Aristaeellaceae; genus Ventricola. The sequence goes on along the minus strand of CACXHF010000331.1, from coordinate 2,131 downwards.
GACACTTTGCTATAATCTGCCTGTTCTGGGGAAAATCATGGAAAATCCAGATGCAAGAGCGCTTTATCTTTTCCCAACAAAAGCTCTTTCGGCGGATCAGGTGGCAGAACTGTACGAAATGATTGAAGCCATGCATATAGACGTCAAAACCTATACGTATGACGGAGATACACCTGCAGCAGCCAGACGAGCTGTGCGTCAGGCAGGACATATCGTCGTAACCAATCCGGATATGCTCCATTCAGGTATCCTTCCACACCATACAAAATGGGTCAAGCTCTTCGAGAACCTCAAATATATCGTGATAGATGAAATTCACGTGTACAGAGGAGTATTCGGCTCCAATCTGGGAAATGTGATCCGGCGGCTTCTGCGTCTTTGCGATTTTTACGGATCTCATCCTCAGTTTATCTGCTGCTCGGCAACCATTGCAAATCCGGACAAGCTGTCTGAAACTCTGATTGGGCGTCCCGTGACGTTGGTGGACAAAAGCGGGGCCGCTTCAGGTGAACGGCATGTAATCTTTTACAATCCTCCGGTCATCAATGAACAGCTGAGTATTCGCCGCTCCGCACTTCAGGAAAGCATTGCACTGGCGGAACGCATGGTTGATAACAATATTTCAACAATTGTCTTTGCCAAATCAAGGGTGAGTGTAGAGGTGATCACCAGGCATCTCAAGGAACGGGTTCGAGACCCTCTGGGGAATTCCGGCAAGGTTCGAGGATATCGAGGCGGTTATCTGCCATCTCTGAGGAGAGAAATCGAGCGCGGACTTCGAAGCGGCAGCGTCAGAGCTGTCGTTTCCACCAATGCCCTGGAACTGGGAATTGATATCGGTCAGCTGGATGTTTGTATCATGTGTGGATATCCCGGCACCATCGCCAGCACCTGGCAGGAAGCAGGCCGTGCAGGCCGACGGAAAAATACCGCATTAACTATTCTTGTGGCCACATCCGCCGGTCTGGATCAATATATCGTCAGCAATCCTTCCTATTTTTTCGGTCATTCACCGGAAAATGCACTGGTACATCCTGACAACCTCTATGTGCTCATGAATCATCTGAAATGCGCTGCCTACGAGCTGCCCTTTAAACAGGGTGACACCTTCAGTCAGGGCATTTCGACAGCAGAACTGCTCGATTATCTGGCAGATGAGCATGTGCTGCAGAAAACAGGAGACCGGTATTACTGGACAGCAGAAGAGTTCCCTGCGGCAGATCTTTCGCTAAGATCTGTAACCAGTGAAAATTTTCTGATCATCGACATCTCCAATTCGAGTGATATCAGTACTATCGCCAATCCGAAAGTGATTGGTGAAATGGACCGTTTCACAGCACCCATGCTCCTTCATGAACACGCCATTTATCTTCACGAAGGACAGCAATATCAGGTAGAAAAACTGGACTTCAATGAAAAGAAAGCCTATGTCCGGGCAGTAGATGTTGACTACTATACGGATGCAGACCTTAATACCAGCATCAAGGTTATTGACGTTCTCAAGGATCAGTCGTTTGCAACGGCTGAGATGAGTTACGGAGAAATTGTTGTCACCTGGCTGGTGACCATGTTCAAAAAGTTCAAACTGGATACTCAGGAGAGTCTTGGATTTGGTCAGGTAAATCTGCCTGAACTTGAAATGCCCACCGAAGCATGCTGGTGGGCACTCGCTCCGGAAATGACGGCCGCATATTCAATGGATGACCTGCAAGGCGGCATGCTGGGTCTTGCAAATGCACTCCGCGAGATTCTGCCGCTTTATCTAATGTGTTCTCCACATGATATCTGCGTACAGTATCATGTGCGGGACCCGTTTACCAGAAAACCTACATTGATTATTTTTGATAACTATGCAGGGGGTATCGGGCTCAGCGAAAAAGTATATGGAATGAAAACTCTGATGTTTGAGGATGTGGCTTCACTGATTTCCAGATGCACCTGCGAATCCGGATGTCCGTCCTGTGTCGGTCCGGTTACTGAAGTCGGACCTGAAGGAAAACGAATCGCCTTTGAACTGGCAGAGAGATTGAAACAGCTATGATCAGCTTGCGGGATAAACTGAAAATGGCAAAATCTGGCCATTCGGAACCGGCAAAACACCCGGAACCTCAGAGAAAACCTCTTTATATGG
>CACXHF010000330.1 GCA_902767305.1 uncultured Eubacteriales bacterium | reverse complement strand
GCATATGTATTATAGCTTTTTCAATTCTTCCATGGAAACAAGAAATCCGAACGCCGTCCTCATCGGAACGAAGTTCGGATTTCTCAATTGTGGTGGAGCATAGGAGATTCGAACTCCTGACCCCAACACTGCCAGTGTTGTGCGCTACCAACTGCGCTAATGCCCCGCGAACAGGTGAGATTATACCTCAACCGGTTCATTGTGTCAATCAGTTTTTCAGAAAAAAATCAGAAAAGCTGCATCTTGTTCAAAACAACAACTTATTTGCCTGTATTTTATGCAGAATTAATAACTTACATTTGAAGTGGATACATAACCCACACTGTTATCAATCAGGACAAGACAGACTTTTTCTCCATAGGAAAGAAGTTTTCCTGTCTTCCCTGCACTATATGTCGTTTTCAGCGTTGACATTGCCGAATCATTATATACCCGAATCTCCCCGCTTCCGGTCAGTCTGATTTCCTTTACATTCGACGCCGTACCGGAAGTCGTCTGCGCAGGAGTTGCAGCCTGATTTACCGGCTTTGGTGTTGCTGTAATAACCGACTTATACACGGGGACAGGCGTCGCTGTAATGGTTGCCTGCTGATATACCGGCATTGGCGTTGCAGAAATAACCGGCTGCTGATAACTCTGCGAATACTGAACCGGAGCTCCGTAACCGGCAGGAACAACGGTTGTCGGCGGCAGATACTTCCCATTAAAGCTCAGATACCGTGTCATCATATACCCGTGCTTGGTGCCCACATATACCTCGCTCCAGGTCGTCCCTTTGTAAATCACCCGAACTTTGGTTCCGTTCTTATACTGGCCGAGCGACCGGCTGCTCTGGGAAGCCGCCGCACGCAGATTCAGCACCTGCGTACTTCTCGGATTATTGACATATGCGGTCTGTGACGAGGTGGTCGGTGTTGTCACCGTATTGCCGGCAGATTTTCCCGTACCGGAGAGATAACTGGTTGACATAAATCCGGTGATACCGCCGCCTGAAATCCAGTACCAGTCTGTTCCCTTCAGAATCACATTGACCGTTGTACCGGAACTCAGCGAACCGATCGCACCGTATGAGAACGAAGGCCCTGACCGTACATTGACTTTTCCGCCATTGCGCGTAATCACCACAGCCGTCTCCGAACTGCGGCTGATCAGTGAATCATGCATGTATCCCTGATAGTTGTTCCCGTAAACCATTACAGAGACAAAGTTCCATTCATATGAATCATCCAGAATGGAAACACTGGTTCCGGAGGTTACCTGGGTCACGATCGGATAATTGAGGGACGGACCGCTGCGCAGATTGACGTAGCCGCCCTGCGCATACTTGACAATTCCGTAATGGCGGGTGCTGGCAAATGTCAGGTATGTCCCATACATGTACCCGTTGAGTCCGTCCGGAGTGATGACCGGATACCAGCCATTTGTCGGCGCTCCGATAATGCGGATCCATGTGCCGCCCCGGTACTGTCCAAGACTGGGGCTGGACGAAGACGCAGATCGTCTCAGGTTCAGGCGTCCGTTTGTTACGATGGCATATTCCTCTGCAAAAGCCTGACCTGCCATCACACAGATCAGCACCAGGACAAGGAACAGAACGGATTTCTTTTTCATACTCATCTCACCAGCCTCATTAATCTCTTTCTGTAAAACAGACGAATTCAGGACAGACAATTATCCCCGGGAACTTTTCTTTTTTCTTCTGAGAGTATATCATTGGATCTGTAAATTCACAATTCTTTCTTCAGTTTCTTTTCCGTGAGCAGTGGATAGGATCTGTGGAAAAGCAGATGCCGCACCGGAAATCCGGCAGCATCTGCAGAAACGGACGGAATCATCATGCGATTACTTACACATACGGTTACACCGGAAGAACAGGGCTGTTTACTGCGTACGCTCGTCCCGAAAGTCTTTGGCCTCAGCACACACGCATTCAGGCGGCTCAAAGTGCAGGGCGGTATCCGTGTAGACGGAGAGCCCCGTCATGTCAGTTACTGCGTTTCCACAGGAGAACAGATTACCCTCCATCTTCAGAATGAAACCGGAGAACATTCCCGTTCTGAGGCCTCCTGGAGTTCCACTGTCAACGGGCTGATCGCCTATATGGATGAGGACCTGCTGATTGTCCGGAAGCCGGCACCTCTGGCCACCCTCCCGGGCCGGCATTCGCAGGGGGATTCCCTCCGTGAACGCCTGGCCGATGCCCTCGGCATTGACCGAAACGCCCCCTATCATCCCGTCAACCGGCTGGACAAAGGCACCAGCGGGCTTCTCTGCATCGCACGGCATGACCATGCCCAGTTTGTTCTGACCAGAGAACTCCATACCAGCCGCTTTGTCCGGGAGTATCTGGCGGTCACGGACGGCATTCCCGCACCGCCCGCCTCCGTCATTTCCCTGCCGATCGGCAGAGAGAATGCCGGAGTACGGCGCATTGTCCGCCCGGACGGAAAAAAAGCCGTCACGAAATATACCGTTCTTTATGCCGAGCCCTCCTCCGGTCACGCACTGGTACACCTGGTCCTGCAGACAGGCCGGACCCATCAGATTCGGGTACACCTTTCAGCCATCGGCTGTCCGGTTACCGGGGACTACCTGTACGGAACGGAACACCCTGCAATTCCCGGACGTTTCGCTCTCCATTCCACCCGCCTGCAGTGCCGTCAGCCGGTGACAGGCAGCCCTCTGGATATCCGGGATCCGCTTCCGGATTCGCTGGCTGCACTGTTTCATCATCCGGAGGAAGCCCTTTCCCATTCCAAACTCCTGCCCCCGTCTTCCGATTTTCAGCACTCCTCCCTCTGAACACAGCGGGCATTGTTCCCATACAATAAAGGCGTGACGATGGTCACGCCTGATCCGATTTAAAGACACGTCCAATCTGGATCCGGATCGTTATTCTGCAGCCAGTGCACGCCCCATCATGACGCCCATCGCCGAGGCCATCATCAGGCCGCGCGTCCATCCGGACGAATCTCCAAGGCAGTGCAGCCCCCGGACACTGGTCGTCAGGGCTTCATCCATTTTGACCCGGTTGGAATAGAATTTAAGCTCCGGCGAATACAGCAGCGTTTCCGGTGCCGCAAAGCCAGGCACCACAATATCCATTGCCTGAATGAAATTGATGATATTGATCATCGCCCTGTACGGCATGGCCGCCGTAATATCGCCCGCCACCGCATCCGGCAGGGTTGGCCTTACGTTGGACTGCGCCAGTTCCCGTTCCCACGTCCGCTTTCCGTCCAGGATATCTCCGAAGCGCTGGACCAGAATATGCCCGTTTGCCAGCATGTTGGTCAGCTCACCCACTTTCTGTGCGTAGGCAATCGGCTGATTGAACGGAACGGAGAAATTATGCGAACAGAGAATGGATACATTTGTATTCGGGCTCTTTTTATCCTTATAGGAATGTCCGTTTACTACTGCAAGATCGTTGTCATAATTCTCCTGACTGACAAATCCGCCCGGATTCTGACAGAACGTCCGCACCTTGTTCTTGAACGGCTTCGGATAGCCAATCAGCTTGCTCTCATAGAGAACACGGTTGACTTCCTCCATCACCTCGTTCCGGCATTCCACACGGACACCGATGTCCACCGTTCCCGGCTGATGCGCAATTCCATGCTCCGCACACAGCCGTTCCAGCCAGTCTGCTCCGCGGCGTCCGGTTGCAACCACGGTCTGGGCGGCGCGAATTTCCTGGACCTCCTCCCCTCGCCGCAGCAGAACGCCGAGGCATGTTTCCTCCTCAATGATCAGGTCCTCGCATTCCCAGCCGAACAGCAGCTCCACGCCGTTGTCCTCAAGATAATGCTGAATGGAGGTGTACAGATTCTGTGCCCGCTCCGTTCCGAGGTGGCGGATGGGACAGTCCACCAGTTTCAGTCCGGCCTGAATC
>CACXHF010000329.1 GCA_902767305.1 uncultured Eubacteriales bacterium | reverse complement strand
GGGCCTTGTATTCGGCCCCGCTGAAGCCCAGCCGTAGGAGCCAAACCCGGAATGCGAATTTCTCGCTCTCGACCGGCTTCTCGGTGGCAACCACCCGCTTGGCTTCTTTGGCCATTCCGCAGAGGGCTGCGATGAAGGCCATGTAAGCCTGCATCTCTTCAGGTTCTGGCATCCGGGTCCACCAGGGGAATTCTACCTTGTCATCCCTGATCCGGATCGTCAGGCCCTGTGCGCCGAGTGCCTTCTGGATCAGGCTGGCCTTGCTGTCCACCAGCTTCTGCAGGCGGCCCAGGCTATCCGGGTTGAAGCCGTCCATCGGGAGGCTGATTATCATGCCCTTGTCCGCTTCCTCCGTGGCTGGAGCCTCTTCGGTGCTGGGGGCTCTTTCGGAAGGCGGATCGGCTGGTCGGGCTTGAGCCCTTCCGCTTCAAGCGCCTCGGCGATCCGGAGGACCGTGGTATTGTCGATTCCGCTGTCCCAGGTCAGGGAGCCGTCGCGGCTGACTGTGAAGCCGCCTATGGTGTAAGCCAAGCTCGGGGTTCCTTCGTAATGGGCCTTCTCTCCGATCTCGCAGGAGATGATTCTGACCAGCTTCTGCCGGTCGCTGCCGGTGACGTTGTAGTTGATGTTCATGGGAATGCCTCCTATAAAAATGTAGTGTCCGTGGGGATTTTCTCCCCTTCGGCATGACCATATATCACTCTACGGCGGCTGAATATCAAGATAATTCGGAGGCATAATGTACACAAAGATCATACTGGGAAACTGTGTATAAAGGCAACGACCACACAAAAGCATGATTGCTCTTGCATGGTCGTTTCTCTTTTTTTCCCACCCGAAGAATGTCATTTCAAATTTGGGTCTTTCAAGAAATCCCTAATTTTCACCACCCTCAGTGTCGTTTTTTGTTATACTTTATTTCTGTGGTGTTACTGCATCATACATCTACACTGTACTTTTCATTCACCCCAGCCCGCTGCGTCGAGGACAGCGAGGACAGACTACGAGTTTTTATTGTTCTTGACGTGATATTAACCTTCGTCGAGGACGTCAAAGACACTGTTTTAAGACCACGAGTTTACTGTTTTTTGCAGGTCAGGAGGCTGCCTCAGAAAGATCTGCATGGGAAGTGAAGAGGATAATCTTTGTCAGAAATGGACGATGATGGCAGGAAGATGATGGTGCAGACGGATCTTCACTCGGGAATGAAAACAGCCCCTCCGGGCTGCTCCCTTTGTATAGGGAGATAGTTCGGAGAGGCTGCGTCACCTGTGTTTACATGATACTGGAAAAAGATTATACAAGCACTTCAAGATCAGCAACTAAAGCGGTTCCAAGGCCAAGGACAAATTATAGACAGTTACAGGTTAACATTTGGCCTGGGTAAACTGTTTCAGGGTCTGAATGATCTTTTTCTGTGCCGGCAGGCGATTCCAGGGGCGGTAGCGTCGGGCATATTCCTTCAAAAGGACAGCCGCGCGGTCCACGTCAAGAAAGGGGATAACCGGAAGGCTGTGACGTTCCAGCGCATAAAGCATCCACTGCGCTGCAAGAGGCCATTGCTCGTGGTCCGTTCGCAGGAGGAGCCGGAGAATGCGTTCAGCATCAGACGGTGAGGGATGGAGGGCGCACATCGCTGCAATTGTCTGTTCTACACTCTGATCCAGACGATCATGACAGGGATCGTTCTGCAGGGAACAGCCAAGGCCAAACAGGCCGTCTGCGGGTCTTCGCTTCTGTTCAAAACGATCGATATCCGCTCTGTAATTATCAAAGGCAGCTTCCAGTACGGCAAACAATTCCTCCATGGATCTTTTATCAGCAGTGCTCATTTGATGGCATCCATGTCCTGCGGATGTTCCTGCTGGTCCTGCCTGAGTGCCTGTTTCCATAACCAGAGCGAATACACAATCAGTGCCAGACCGCAGAGTGCAAAGAGGACGATAAACACGATGCGGGGGACCATCGTCATGGTCGTGTCAGGATCTGCTCTGCCGTCAAACAGCTGGTAGGCCAGATACATCAGATAGGCGCCAACTAATCCGAGAAGAGTAGACCGTGTTTTTCCGTTGATCAAAACAGAAGAACTCCTTTATGTTGAATTTCCCCCGCGGCTGTGAAACCGCGGGGGAGAATGTGTGCGAGGTACGCTTGTTTTATTTGCGGCGCTGTTTGGACAGAATATCAAATACAACGGCTGCCAGCAGCACAAAGCCTTTGACAACGCGCTGATAGTTGGCATCCAGACTGATCAGGCTCATGCCAAGGTTGATGATACCGATCAGCGTAGCGCCGATGACCATGCCCAGCACTGTGCCGGCACCGCCGCTGGCGGATACGCCGCCAACTACACAGGCAGAAATGGCATCCATCTCGAAGTTCTTTCCGACATCCGCATAAGCGGACTGGGAACGGGCGACGACAGTCATGGCTGCGATGGAGGTCAGGACAGCCATGTTGAGATAGGCCAGGAACATAATGCGGCGGGTGTTGATACCGGAAAGACGCGCTGCTTCCATATTGCCGCCGACCACATAGAAATGCCGGCCGATTGTCGTTTTACTGGTAATAAAGCTGTAGATCAGAATAATGCCGGCTACCCAGAGCAGCGTTGTCGGAATGCCGCCGTCCATCGCCAGTTTGGAGATGACCAGCAGAATTGCCGCGGCACTGACGCCGCTCTTCAGCGCTGCGATTTTGACCGTGTCTGCTTCATATCCTTTGGAAAGCCTGCTGCTGCGGGTGAGGAAAATCACCAGTACAACAGCGGCGGCGGCACAAAGGCCGAAGATGAAGCAGGGCCAGTTGAACACGCCTTTTTCCGTGGGGAAAATACGGCCGTAGAAGATATTCTGAAAACTGACAGGGAAGGGTGCAAGAGATCCTGTCGAGGAATTCGCTGTCAGGATGGAAGTCCCCAGACCGCGGAAGGCAAGGAAGCCGACCAGCGTGGCGATCCACGGCGGAATGTGGACATAGGCAATCAGAAAACCAAGAATGCAGCCGTACAGGATACCAATCAGAAGCATCAGAAGGATCGAGATGCCGGTGTTCATGCCAAGCACAATCGTAAACACACCGCCGATAGCGCCCAGCAGACAGACAAATGCGCCGCAGCTCAGGTCAATATTGCCTCCCGTCAGCATACACATCAGCATGCCGGCACCGAGGATATACACGTAGGTGTTCTGGTTGATGAGCTCCGAAAAACTGGAAGGGGCGAAAATACTCCCTTTGGTGAGAATAAGGAAAAACAGGTACACAAGAACCAGAACAATGAGCATGGCGTTCTTTTTGAGAATTGCGAGAATTGATTTGCTTTCCATGATGATGCCCTCCTTCCTGAGTTACCGTTTCTGACGCTTGGAAAGTACATCAAACATGACGGCAACCAGCAGTACCAGGCCTTTGACAACCTTCTGGTAGTTGGAGTCCACGCCGACGATGATCATGCCTTTGTTGATTACGCCCATGAGAATGGCGCCAATAATCATGCCGGAGACCTTGCCGGTTCCACCGTAAGCCGATGCACCTCCGATAAAGCAGGAGGCGATGGCATCCATCTCGTAGCCTTCGCCGTATACCGGATCGATGCCTTTGGCACGTCCTGCAGTAAGGATGCCGGCAAGGCCGGACAGCAGGCCGATATTGGCGTAGGCAAACCAGTATACATTGCGCGTTTTGACGCCGGAGAGTGCAGTGGCTTTTTCATTTCCGCCGACTGCGTACAGATGGCGTCCGATCGCTGTTTTCGTGGTAATGTAGGCATAAATGCCCAGAACCAGCGAGATCCAGATAAGAACCATCGGGAAACCACGGTAACAGCTGAGCTTAAATGTGACCCACAGGATCAGTGCTGCAATAACAATGGTGGAAATGATCTGACCGGGGACGGACTGGCTGATGCCAAGCTTTTTCTGAACCAGGATCTTTCTGACCCTGATCACGATCAGGATGACTGCAGCAACCATGCCGATCACCATGCAGGTCAGATTAAATTTTGTAATGAAATTCGGACCGATCAGGCCGGCCAGAAAGGTATTGTCTTTGCTGAACACGGTATCCAGACCCGGATTGCTCTGACGGATGAAATCCGGAATGAAACTGGTTTTTCCGTTTCCGAACAGGTCCAGAAAGGTCTGATTGGCAATGTCCACCCGATATCCGTTGAGCACGACATTGGAAAAACCGCGGAACGCATACATGCCTGCCAGGGTGGCAATAAAGGCCGGTACGCGTACTTTGGCAATCCAGAATCCCTGGAAGGCACCGATCGCAAGGCCGATCAGCAGCATGACCAGTACGGAAAGCCAGATGTTTGCGCCGGCAGCCATCATGGTACATCCGACAGCAGCCGTAAAGCACACCACGGAACCGACGGAAAGATCAATGTTGCCGCCGGTCAGGATGCAGAGCAGCATACCAGTGGCAAGGACAAATACATAAGCGTTTTCAGCAATCAGGGAAGAGATGTTGGAGGGCAGAAGGATCAGCCCTTCCTTTCCCTTCCAGAGGGAGAAAACAATCGTGACAATCACCAGGGCGATGATCATCGTATATTTCTGGAAAAAAGCACCTACATGATATTGCTCCAGGATATCCGACAGGCTCTTTTTCTGGACGGGGGAACCGCCTGCTTTTACGCTCATCTTTATGCACCCCTTCCCGACTTGAGAATGACAGCCATGATGTTTTCCTGTGTTGCATCCTCCGCCTTCATTTCGCCCACGATCCTGGCTTCGTTCATAATATAGATGCGGTCACTCATGCCCAGGACTTCGGGAAGTTCGGAGGAAATGAGAATGACGCATTTCCCCGCAGCAGCCAGATCGTTGATGATGCAGTAGATCTCATACTTGGCGCCGACGTCGATACCGCGCGTAGGTTCATCCAGCATCAGAATTTCCGTATCTGTAAACATCCATTTGGCAAGCAGAACCTTCTGCTGATTGCCGCCGGACAGATTCCCTACCCACTGCTCCACGGTAGGTGTCTTGATGGAAAGCTTGCCTCTGTAGTCTTCGGCAACGGCATACTCCTTGTCGCTGTCAATGACCATATGACTGGATATGGCGGACAGATTGGCAAGGGATGTGTTTACTTTGATTGACTGGGATAGGACCAGTCCGTTTCCTTTCCGGTCCTCCGTGACATAGGCTATGCCATGGCGG
>CACXHF010000328.1 GCA_902767305.1 uncultured Eubacteriales bacterium | reverse complement strand
GGTGATCTCCATCTTCTGACGGGTATCAGCCAGTGCACTGGTGACGGGAGAGAGACGGTCAATGATACGGTTTCCCTTTGCGGGTACGACCTCCTTTTCCGTGGCCAGCAGAATAGGGCCGCCTGAGGCTGTGAGACTTTCGTTTCCCCGCATGACCTGGGCATACTTTTCGGCATAGGACTGGAAATCATCCGTTTCACCGCACAGAATCATGTCCCAGCCATAACTGTCATTTTCCCAGCGATATATGTTCTTTCTGACTTCATCGAAGGCATTTTTGAGCTCCGAATAGTATTCATCAATTTCATAGCTGTAGGAAATCAGTTCCTCTTCATCGATATCCTCATCCTGCATCAGAAGGTTCAGGTAACTGATCTGCCTGCTGTTTTCCTCCAGAACATCCATGTAATAATACACTTCGTCACGGAGATCCAGAGCTTCTCCATACATTTTATCAAAGCCGCTGCCGTTGAGGTCCAGCCGGCCGGAGTTCTGCAGGGTGTCATAATCCTGAAAAACATCCAGTACGCCGTCCAGTCGGTTATAGACAAAGTCTTTCAGAACCTCAAGGAGCTGTGCGGCGTTTGTGCAGTTCTCCGCAGTCATTCCGTCGTGCCACTGCGGGGCATTATCTTCAAGGCCTGCCAGAGCTACGGCGGCCTTTATCTCCTGATCCGAAATTCCGTTATCCTGATAGCCCTGATAAAACTGTCCAGGGTTTTCCACGGTTTCTTCTGCGAGGGCATGCAGCGGAAGGACCTCAATAAAGAACAGAAAGCTGAGGAGGAACGACAGAACTTTTTTCATAGGCAGCGGCATACTCCCATGCGGAATATGCCATCTCCTTTCTGCAGAATGTGTTCATCAAAGAACGGATGAATAGGGATAATTGACAGAAAAATCTATCCAACATTATAAAATAAAATTGAGCTGATTTCAATGATATGAAAAAAATGTATTATACACAAAATGACAACAACATGAAACAAAATGAAACAGTGACGGACTGAGGACACAAAGAGTCGAATTCGCTGCAGACGTGAAGATCTCCAAACCGCTTCAGGAGGACGCCGGGGAACGGATTTCCCATCGCTGGCTGAAAGGAAACAGATCTCCTGCATAGAGCAAAAGGGAAAGGAAAAGAGAACCCGGACGGAGAAGAAATCATAAGGAGCGCGTTACAGGAAAAGAAAGTGATGCGTGTGGCGTGTGCAGGTGAAAGGAATGACAGCGTGAAGCTGATTCAGACCGGAACGGAATTTCACCAGTTCCGCGGAAGAATCTGAGAAAGTATTGCAAACAAACAGGCTGTGTTCCGGGATACAGGTTGCTATTCTTTTTTTGTATGTGAGAATGTACGGGAGAGCCAGGCGGGAACAGATTCGGGTAAAAAAAACGAAACCTGAGAGGAAAGAGGGCAGAAACAGCCATGGTAAAATGCGGTTTACAGGAAGCAGCATTTTTCCCTGCGCGAGTCTGTCGTGAAACGGAGAAGTGTGCATTCCCTGCAATGTGGAGGATGACTTCAGAGAAAAAGAGACAGGAGGCTCATCTGCTTCAGGGTGAAATGGGTTCCCGCCCTTATATACACTTAAACGGGGAAAGGATTGACAGTATAACAGGCCCTTGGGCACTGGTCTGTATGTGTATTGTGTGCACCCGCTGTCTGTGTCTCTAGGTTTATGAGGCGGGACCGGATTCTGAATTTTGGCCGGATATACGGCTTCATAATACTTCTTTGTACAGCGGAAATGGCGCGAAGCTGTTCTTCCTGATTTCCGGTTTTTTACCGCACAGTGTTATCAGGTCAGGTTCGGACAATGCGCCTCGGATCCTGTTTCCGTCGGTATTGCAGGAAACTGATCCAGACATCCATCGCGGTGAATCTCCGGGCGTGGGAAAATGAGTTCACGCAGATCTCTGTCGGTATGGGATCTGATGAGGTGCCGGTCTCCTCAGAATGCAGCTCTCTGTTCTGATGGTGAAGGGCTGGTTTTCATCCTGCAGTCAGACGGGCCTCCTGGTCTGTACGACCCTGTGGGATGTTGACCTGCTTCTGCTGTTCGCACTTCACTGCCGGATTTTATGGAGCGGCAGATTTCACGGAAATGCAGAAGGGATGGCGGAAGGACTTTCATTGACAGGGAAAAATGGCTGGAAACGGATCGGGGCTGTGAAACCTGAAGAGGGAGGAAACAGGATGTTCAGGGAAATGATGAGAAAAAACAAATCCGCAGGAAGAGTGCATGGTAATTCTGAAAACAGAATCCTGTGGAGTTTTTCCATGCCCGGCAAATGAGTTACAAGTTCACCGCTGATGAACAGGTTACGAGAATGAAATCCGGCAGTCCGGACCGGGAACCTGATGTCTGCATTTGCACCGGAGCAGATGACCGGGAAACCGGTCGGTGAATCATAAAATGACAGGAAAGCCGGGGAAAAGGCAGTCTCTTCGGAACGGACGGAGGAACTGTCCGGCGGTGGTCAGGGCAGGTCCGCGCAGGTATCGGATCAGGATATCCGGCT
>CACXHF010000327.1 GCA_902767305.1 uncultured Eubacteriales bacterium | reverse complement strand
TTTTTACGCTTTTTTGGGTATGGAATAAAGGAATATCCCCTGATTATCATTTTTCTGGGGTAAAGCATCTTTTACTTCACGGAGCTGAAGAATTCTGAGATTGGTATTGTATTCGAGTTAGGTTTATGGTATATTATATGCGGTTGTTTTTAACCATGAAAAGTCGGTGATTGGGGGGACTTGCAATGAATGAGGAATTTGATCGTCCTTATGAGGAGGATGAAAAAGTCGTTTTAACAGATGAAGATGGAAACGACGTTGAATTTGAATTCTGTGCGTCTATCGAGTATGAAGGGAACGAGTATGTAGTGCTTCTGCCGGAAGAGGAGGATGAAGTCGTTATTCTTCAGGTGGTAGAACCGGAAGACGAAGAGAATTCCGATGATGTTACGTATGTGACGGTTGATGATGACAATGTACTTGAGGCAGTTTTCGAAATATTTCGTGAACAGGCTCAGGACGAATATGATTTTGAAGATAACTGATCAGTAAAAACAAAAACCCGTACAATGTACGGGCTTTTTTTCTTACTGATTAAGATCGATCATCCCGAAGAACGGTTTTTTCTGCTGCCAGACGTCTGTGATCTTCAGCCATTGCAGCATAATGCTTACGTGTTGTGTTAACATCAGAGTGACCAAGTACATCTGCAACCAGGTAAATATCACCGGTTTCCCGATAGAGATTTGTACCAAATGTACTGCGAAGTTTATGTGGACTGATTTTCTTTTTCAGTGGAGCAGCAATAGATGAGTATTTCTTGACCATGTTTTCAACAGCACGCTGAGAAATGCGTCTCCGTTGGATGGACAGAAAAAAAGCATTTTCGTGGCCAGGAAGTGTTTCGATTTCAATTCGTTCCTGATAATAAGCTTTCAGAGCACCGGCTACTTCGTCAGAAAAATACAGTATGACTTCTTTACCGCCTTTACGTGTAACGACAAAAGCATTTTGTTCAAAGTCAAAATCGTCAATGTTTAGCCCGACACATTCACTGATACGGATGCCTGTACCAAGAAACAGCGAAAGCAAAGCTACATCGCGTTTTGATGTAACACGATGATATTTCTGATAGGTCTTTGGAAGGTCCTGACCGGTTTCAGCAACGTCCAGAATACGGGCAACTTCATCAATATCAAGTCGAATAATTGCGCGTTCATGAAGTTTTGGAAGCGGTACCAGTGATGCTACATTGCTGTCGATCAGTCCTTCTGAGAACAGGTACTTAAAAAAACCACGAAGAGAAGCATATTTCCGTTTGATTCCGTATTCGTGATTGACATATTCACGACTGACAACGCTATCCTCGCTTGCTTCGTTAACTTCGTTTTTGACATAATAAGACAGGTATCTTGCATAGCGCTCAATATCCTGCTTTGTAATCCGATTCAAATCATCTGTACTGAACGAACGGAGATCTTTACCATTGAATTTTGAAAGTTCAGATGAGAGATATTCAAAAAAAAGCTTAAGATCGTATGCATAACTTAACCGAGTAAGTGAACTGGTAATCTGTTCTATGGAAAGAAAATAATCACTACATACATCAGGCAGTTCTTTTAATAGCAGATTGAGACGCTTGGTTCGATCTAATTGGGTATCTGTATGGTAGCTGTTTGGCAAATCTGATTCCTCCAATACAGTAGACTTCGTAAAACCTGAGTTTTGCGAAGTCTACCAGATTACTATCCGTCAGTCTTCTGGTATTCCCCGACTTTTTACCTGGCCGGTAGCCAGTTCGTCGCATCGGTTATTCCAATGATTATCCGCATGACCTTTTACCTTGATAAATGACACATGATGTTGATTCATTTCTTTAAGAAGAGTCATCCACAGGTCCTTATTCTCGACAGGTTGTTTTGTTGAAGTTAACCAGCCGTTAAGCTGCCACTTGTTAATCCATCGTTGGTTGATTGCGTTACATAGATAAGCTGAATCTGAATGAATCTTAACTATACAGGTTTCTTTGAGACATTGAAGTGCTTTAATCGCCGCAAGCATTTCCATGCGGTTGTTGGTTGTAATGGGCTCATAACCGGAGAGTTCCCGGATATGTTCGCCATACATCAGAACGCAAGCCCAACCGCCAGGACCTGGGTTTCCGGAGCAAGCTCCGTCCGTATATACAGTAATTTCTTTCATAAAAAAGGGATACCTCCCAAACCTCCTTAAATTGCCCTTACTTTGTTAAAATATTAACAAATCAGAGCCGATTTCCTTTTTCGACAGCCCGGATATAAGCATCCATCACAGCAGCATGAAAACCATGTTCATGGAGTGCGCGAATTCCTTCGATGGTAGTTCCACCTGGTGAACATACACTATCTTTCAGTATACCTGGATGTGATCCTGCATGGATCGCCATCTGAGCACTTCCTGAGAGCATTTCTGCTGTCAGAGAAAGAGCCAGATTTTTGGGAATGCCACACAGAACTGCCGCATCGCAAAGAGATTCAATAAATTCGAAAACAAACGCAGGACTGCAGCCGGTCAAAGAGCCACAGGCTGAATAATACCTGTTATCAACAAGATGCGTTGTTCCGATAGAATTGAAAATCCTTCGGACGGTATCCATGTGTTCTTCGCTATATCTCCCCTTTTCATTAAGAATTGTACATCCCGCGCCTACTGATGCAGGAACATTAGGCATGGCACAGATAAAGGAAACATCCTCAGGAATTACCGATTGGAGACGGTCTGGAGGCCAACCTGCAGCTATCGAAATCAACAGATGTCGACTGTTCAGATTTTCTCTGATCTCTTCAAGGACTGAGACAAGTATATTCGGCTTGATGGCCAGAATGATCGTGTCAGCAGCTTGTATTACTTCAGAATTTGAAAGAAGAACGTGAACACCCTGTGCAGCAAATGGCTGTGCATTTTCTGGATGTTTACGAGATACATAGATGCTGTCTGCAGGTACTAAATTGTTTCGAAGTATGCCATTCAGGATCGCGGACCCCATATGTCCGAGACCTATAAAACCGATTGTCATGAAAAATCCTCCGTTTTCATTACGATCAATTGAAACAGGGTAAAATTATAGCAGTTTTTTCTCAATATGTCACTAAATCCAGATAGATTTATTAAAAAGACTTGCAGTTTAAACAAAAACAGACCATTGTTCTAAATAGCAAGACTAAAGGTCTGTTTATACAGACTTAAAGTCTTTATGATTTATAAAAAATAATCCGTCAAAGATGCAGACAAATTGCAACATCTTTGACGTTGTGACCGAGGTTTTCTGACTAAGACAGGTACAAGTTTCTCTCCTATTATTCAGTTGGGATTTTACTGGGCAAGAGAGAAGCCAAGTTCATGTGGAAGAGCATCCTGACGATAAGCCTGCATCAGGATGGATTCAAGGCCTTTCGGAGCGTAAAAACAATCGTTGTTTTCTTTTAACAGGTTAATATTCGAGGCAGGGATATTTTGGATAGGTAAATTTTGCGCCAGCAGAACAGCATGAAGATGAGGAAGACCAGTTTTCGGCATGGAAAGAGGGACCTTCTCTCCTTTAATACACGAAAGTACATCCTGCATCTTTTGAAAACGGGGACAGCTATCCGGGCCAAAGTCGATAGGTTCTTTGTATTCATCAAAAAAAACGAACCTGTAGGAAGAGGATTCCTCCCAAATTAGAGTACCTTTTTCAAACTCTATTTCAGCAAATCGGCCGAGATTTTCTTTCGTCATAGCATGGCAGGTCAGATAAAGAAGAGGAATTTCTTCTGATGTAATGCAGCGGAGTGCGGCAATGTCATAATTTTCCAAAGCAGGGTTTGCTCTGTACAGTTCTCCCTCTACCCTGACAACATCAGATGAAGTATCCATAGTATTGCCTAACAGGTAGGTCATCATTTGAAACGTGTGTGCACAACCATTCATGAAAGGACTGTCTAAAACCGGTTTTCCGTGAACAAAGAGATGACCGGACCAGTTGTTACGCTCATAGTAGATCTTTCCACGGCGCATTCCGTGAAGACATTTCCCTCGAATAGGCTTTCCAAATGCCCCTGTGAGGATCATTTTTTTGATTTTCTGTACTGTTCGGTCGTAGTTGAGCTGCCAGCCTACCGAAAGAATCAAGTGTTTTTCGGATGCTAATAGATCCATCTGTTCTGTTTCTACCGGATCTGCGCAAAGCGGTTTTTCACACAATACATTTGAACCATGGTTGAGTGCACAGAGTACCATTTCAGTGTGCAGATGAATTGGCGCACAAATGATTACAAGATCTGCTTCGCCATGCGCAAAAAAAGAGTCCATTTATGAAAATATTGGAATATGAAGCTGAGAAATGACCGGATACCGTTTCTCAAGATGAGGAATAACGTCGACAATTCCGACAAGCGTCGCTTCATAGTCACCGGTAGTAAGTTCTTCAAGATAGCGCCGGCCAAAGATCCCGACAGAAACAAGAAGAACACGAGTTTTTTCACTACACATAATAATATCTCCTGGTACCTGAATAGCAAATAGAGTAATCACATTAGGAGTATATATAACTCTACATCAGTCCGGATGGATTGATCTGACAAACGGAGAGAACACCTTCCGAGGGAATACCCGCAATTTCGCTCATTTTAGCGACGGCTTCCTCACAGACAGGCTGATCGATGATACTCATCAGGATTTCCCAGCGATATTTGTCTTGAATCCTGTAAATTGGACAGGGCATTACCCGGAGATAAACAATATACTTCTGAAGATAGGTGCGGCGCTCAAAGAAAGTTTGAATGAGGTCAAAACCGGATTGTGCGGATGCATGCACTCTACTCTCTTCGAGCGATTCATAGACAATTCGTATGATCTGTGTAAATGGCGGGTATTTTGTCTGCCGGCGTCTTGCCATTTCGGACTCAAAGAAAGCCCGGTAATCCTGCCGGCTGGCAGATTGAATTGCATAGTGATCAGGCGAATAGGTCTGCAGGTACACTTCCCCTTTATCCTCTGCGCGACCGGCTCTGCCGGCAACCTGAGTCAACAGCTGAAAGGTTCGCTCTGCAGCCCGATAATCCGGAAGATTCAGCATGGCATCTGCTGCGATGATGCCCACAGTGGTGACATCCGGGAAATCTAGCCCCTTCGCAATCATCTGGGTACCAATGAGTATCTGTGCTTCATGGCGTCTGAAACGTTCAAGCAGGATAGCATGGGCATCCTTCTGCTGCGTTGTATCGTTATCCATCCGGAGCGTAGAAACGGCTGGAAAAATCCTGTGAACCTCCTCCTCTACCCGCTGTGTGCCAATTCCGAAATATTTGATATGCGTACTTCCACACTTTGGACATATTTCAGGGACATGCTGTTCCTGACCACAGTAATGACATCGAAGCACATTTCCGACACTATGGTAGGTCATGCTGACATCACAATGATCACATTGGACGACATAGCCGCAGTTGCGGCAGGATACAAATGTAGCAAAACCGCGGCGATTGACGAACAGAATAGCCTGTTTTCCCTTTTCAATGCAATGAGTCAGTCCTGTCAGAAGCTGACCGGAAAAAACGGTTTTATTTCCCATGCTTAGTTCTCGCCGCATATCGATAATATGGACATCCGGAAGAGAACGCCCGTGAACACGCTGCGGCATTTCGAGCAGTTTGTAATCACCGCGTCCGGCCATGGCAAATGAGCGCATACTGGGCGTAGCACTGGCCAGAAGGAGAACAGCATTATTTAACAAGCAACGTTCTCGTCCGATAACCCGTGCATCGTATTGCGGTGTATGGTCTGAACTGTAACTCTGTTCATGTTCTTCATCAATGATAATCAGACCAATATTCGATAATGGAGCAAAAATGGCTGATCTTGCGCCAATAACCACATGTACTTCACCGCGTTGTATACGACGCCATTCATCAAAGCGCTCACCGGATGAAAGTCTTGAGTGAAGAACTGCTGCGTCTTCTCCAAATCGAGAACGAAACCAGGAAACCATCTGAGGAGTCAGTGCGATTTCTGGAACGAGCACGACAGCGGTTTTTCCAAGGCTTGCTGTATGGCGTACGGCACGGATGAATACTTCTGTTTTCCCGGAACCGGTGACACCATAGAGAAGAAACTGGCCTTTTCCCTGATCAATTGCCGGCAGAAGCTGGCGAAGAACAGTATTCTGTTGTTCGGTTAATACAGGGTCTTTATCAGAATGAGCCAGAATGTTCGTGTAAGGTTTACGTTGTATTTCCTGTTCAAAAATCTCAACATAATGTTTTTTTTCCAAGCATTGGAGAGCATCTCTACAGTTTCCCAGACGTTGGCAAAGATCAGAAACCAGCATTTCATGTTCTTCTGACTGTTTCAGTTCCTCCAGAATGGTATAGCGCCTGGGAGCCCGCTTCTGTTTTTCCAGGGCTGCAGTATAGGAAGCTTCGTCCTGGATAAGAAGGCGAACTGCCATCTGTTTTTTCTCGCGTATTCTCTGTCCACGCATTTGTGCCGGATACATGAGTCGAAGCGCTTGGCTTAGAGTGCAGAAACTGTGGGCTTTAATATACTTAGCAATACTGATCAGATCCGGCAGAACAGCTGGATAATCTTCAAGCGTTTCATGAACCTCTTTTATCCGGCTTTCAGGAATATCGCAGGTTTCTGTCAGCTCGATGATAATTCCTTCGACATTTTTTCTGTTTCCAAACGGGACATGAACACGCATTCCTATTTCAAGTGTCATCTTGTCCGGAACGCGATAGACAAATACTCTGTCTACATTTTCATGAATGATATCGACGATTACCTGACAATACATTCCTTTCCTCCTGACGTGTTAGTCAAGGACTATTATATGCTAAATCATTGCTTTTGAAAAGGTTGGCAGTCAGGTACAGAGGAAAAGGAAAAAAGCGCTCCGCTTTATACGGAGCGCTGAACATTTCAGATAATTACTGAGCGGCTTTAGCGGCAGCAAGAATTCCCTGCAGATAACCGAGGGTATCCTGAAGTGTTGCGCCGGAAACAGTGTCAACCATTTCCTCCTTGGTCTTGCCTTCGATTGCAGACTCAAGTTCTGTAATTGTCTTGCCAGTTGCAAACTCTTCAATGACTTTATAATTAGCGGCGATTTCCATCGTTGCCTTTGCATGATCTTTGAGGAGAGCAGAATAGTAGGCATTGTTTACGCGCTTGGAACCAAGAACACTGCCTGCGGCGTAAAGATCGGCAAATACAGTCTCAGTATTCGGAACGCCCTGAGCGTCATCCTTGCCCATCACCTGGAATTCATCGATATAGGCAGCGACTATTTTGTCACCATCTACAGCTGCTGTAATGACGGCAAAACATTTGTTTCCGTGTGCGGCAAAATCCACCTGACCAAGCTTGATATCTGCCATGGCAGATACGTCTGCACAGAGAAGAACCAGAGAAAGAACG
>CACXHF010000326.1 GCA_902767305.1 uncultured Eubacteriales bacterium | reverse complement strand
GGGGAAAGAAGGAGCATCATTACTGCTACAATCAGTATTTTTTTCATGTGTATTCTGCCTCCTGAAACATGAATAATAATATTTGAAATCCAGGAAAAAAGGAAGTGATGGAAAAAACAGACCATACAGTAATATTTAAAGTATATCACAGGAGCTTTGGATTTGAAACAGGACCTGGGAAGTGTCTTTTCATTTTCTTTCCTTTATGTTATGATGACTCTGCTAAGATTGAATGCATTCGATATGAGGGAGGTTTGTTCTTATGTCAGAAGAAAAACGATTTGTCATTCTTGATGGCAATAGCCTGATGCATCGAGCGTTTCATGCACTCCCTGCTCTTTCAAATGAAAAGGGTGTTTTTACGAACGCTGTTTTCGGTTTTCTGTCCATGTTTCTGAAAGTAGTTCAGGATTATGAACCGGAGTATCTGGCTGTAGCTTTTGATCTGAAAGGACCAACGTTCCGCCATAAGGATTTCAGCGCATACAAAGGAACCAGAAAGCCGACAGCGCCTGAGCTGATTCCGCAGTTTGAGTTGATCGACAACTGTCTTAATGCAATGCACGTCAAAAGACTGACCTGTACTAGTTATGAAGCTGACGATATTCTCGGTACGATGGCAAGACGATGTGAGGAGGCTGGAATATCTGCCTTTCTGGTAACTGGAGACCGTGATTCCATGCAACTGGTCAGTGAAAAGACCTGTGTTCTATATACAAAACGCGGCGTGACGGATGTCATTGCTTACACTCCGGCAAAAGTAGAAGAAGACTTTGGCGTACCTCCTCTGCGAATTCCGGATCTGAAAGGGCTTATGGGAGACTCCAGCGACAATATACCAGGTATCCCCGGTATTGGTGAAAAGACAGCTGTAAAACTTCTGCAAGCATATGGTTCACTTGAATCAGTTCTTGAGCATGCCGATGAAGACTTGAAAGGTAAGCAGCGAGAAAAGGTTCTGGCAGGTAAAGAGTCAGCTGTTATGAGTAAAAGACTTGCAACGATTACACGTCAGGTTCCCCTTGATGAAGTTTCTGTTGAGGAATGCAGACGCCAGTCGTTTTCTGACGGAATTCCATATCTAGAAACACTCGGATTGAAATCCATTATCAGCCGGATTGAAAAGATGGAAAGTCAGTCGGATGAGACAGAACTCGTAGAGCCTCCAAAGATGCCGTCATTCAGTGAGGAACAGATACTCGGAACAGTTTCCGCTGTCAAAGCATTTCTTGATTCAGCTTCGAATGATGATCGTACTGCGTTGTATTCGATACAGTCTGCACTGCTGTTGGCACGGACAGATGGTACAAGAGCGCGTATTCCTCTGATGACCTCGCTTTTGAGCACGGATGAATTGGCTTTGGATACAGCCTACGAGGCTTTGAAACCGCTGTTTCTGGGTAACTCGACATTGATTCTGTATGGGGCAAAGCGTCTGATGACGGAGCTTGCGGACTATGAGATCAGTATTTCAGCACCTTTTGAAGATGATTTGATTCTTCAGTATCTTCTTGCTCCTCAAATGGGAAAATATAATCAACCAGAGGATGCTGTACAGTTGCTCACTCGGACAATTTCAGATCTGGATCAGTGCTCGAAAAATGGAATGGAAAAGCTTTACAGAGAAATTGAACTTCCTCTAACCCGTACGCTTTTTGATATGGAACGCGAAGGTTTTCTGGTTGATACGGATACACTCAGAACACTCGGTGATAGGTTTAACAGCCAGATTGAATCACTTCGGAAAGAAATCTATGACCTTGCAGGAACAAGCGAGTTTAACATTAACAGTACCCAGCAACTGGGAACGGTTCTGTTTACAAAGCTGGGTCTTCCCGCCTCGAAAAAAACAAAAAGCGGGTATTCAACAAGTGCAGAAGTTCTTCAGGAACTGTCAGATAAACATCCGATCGTTAATAAGATTCTTCTTTACAGGCAGATTTCAAAGCTTAAAAGTACGTATATTGATGGATTGATGGCGCTGACAGATGCGCATGGTCGTATTCATACATGGTTTGATCAGACAACGGCATCAACAGGCCGGATTTCATCAAGTGAACCAAATCTGCAGAATATACCGGTTCGGACAGAAATGGGACGTGAGATTCGTCGTGCTTTTGTTGCCAGAGATGGTTGCATCCTGATTGATGCAGACTATTCGCAGATTGAACTGCGCCTTCTGGCACATCTATCCGGTGATCAGGCCATGATTGATGCATTTAATCAGGGTCAGGATATCCATGCCAGAACTGCAGCTGAGGTTTACGGAACAACTATTGATGCTGTTACACCTGATATGCGATCGAGTGCAAAAGCTGTAAATTTCGGAATTGTTTACGGAATATCTGAGTTTGGGTTGGCAGATAACCTGCATATTTCAAGAGATGAGGCGAAGAAGTTCATCAACAGATATCTTGAGCGTTATCCTGCAGTTCATCGGTACATGAAGACGTGTGTAACACAGGGAAAGGCAAATGGCTATTCCGTGACATTATTCGGCAGGAGGAGGCCGCTGCCTGAGCTCTTATCTCCTAATTATAATATGCGGCAGTTCGGAGAACGAGCTGCTATGAATACACCGGTTCAGGGAACTGCAGCGGATATCATTAAGATTGCGATGAATATGGTTCATGATCGTCTGCTTTCGGAGAAACTGAAAGCACGTCTGATTCTGCAGGTTCATGATGAACTTATTATTGAAACCCCGCTGGATGAGCAGGAAAAGGTCACTGAATTGCTAAAAAACTGTATGGAGCACGCAGTAGAACTTACGGTTCCGCTGATTGTGGAAATACACAGCGGTCATTCATGGTATGAAACAAAATAAGGCAGATAGAGATCCTATCTGAAGCAATGTACAGGGATCAGCGTCATTTTCTGAGAAGGGAAGAATTCGGAAACGGTTACGGGTTCGGGTTCCACTGCTGAAGGGGGAAATTGTATATGCGAATTGGGATAACCGGTTCTATTGCCTGTGGAAAGAGCACTGTTGCCGGTTACCTGCGTTCTCTTGGGTACTGTGTAGTGGATGCAGATGCTGTTTCTCGGGAGCTGACAGCAGAGAATGGACGCGCAATGCCGGAGATCCGGGAAGTTTTTCCAGACTGTATTAATTCCGATGGAACGCTAAACCGGAAATTGCTCGGGGCTAAAGTATTTCATGACCCGACTTTGAAGAAACGTCTTGAGTGTATTCTGCATCCGATGATTTTTGATGAAATTGACCGGCTAATGGATGAGGCTGATACAGACACACTGGTATTTGCAGATATTCCTCTTCTATTCGAATGCGGGATGGAATCTCGTTTTGATGAAGTCTGGGTGGTAACACTGGATCCTTCTCTTCAGATGAAACGGCTGATAGAAAGAGATCATCTGACAGTGGAAGAGGCCAGAACAAGAATAAAATCGCAGATGCCGCAGAGTGAAAAAGCTGCTCGGGCAACGCGATGCATTCGGACTGATGGAACACCGGATGAGACCAGAACAGAGGTTGACAAAATACTTTTTTCGCTTCTTTCCCCTGTGCCCAGACGCCGTCGGCGTCATGAACCAGACAAACAGGAAAAGGAAACCTTATCCTCCCATGTACAGTCAATTGCTCCGAAACGGTCTGGAGAACTTCCGATCCGGCAAACGAATTCTCGAAAGAGTATTGTCAGAGGAATGCCGGCATCTTTTCGGCTTCTTTTGTTTGTTTTGCTCTTGTTGACGCTGATCATCGGTACGTTTTTTTCAGTAAAATCATATGTGAATTATCGGTCAGAACAGAGAAAAATAGCTGCTGAGGCAGCGGAGCGTGCACAACACCCTCTTTTTTATGGAGATCTGATTGTGCAGTATTCAGCAAAGCAGAATTTGGACCCATCTCTTGTGTCAGCAGTCATTCTGAATGAGTCCAGTTTCAATCCGAAAGCGGTTAGCCGTCTTGGAGCACGTGGATTAATGCAGCTGATGGAAGATACGGCAGGATGGATCGCTCATAAACTTGGAGAGGATACGGCGGAGTATTCTTTTGACCTGCTTTTTGATCCAGAGATCAATATTCGTTTCGGAACCTGGTATCTTGGTTTTTTGTCCCGACGTTATAACGGAGATGCAAGAAAAATTGTCTGTGCCTATCATGCGGGACAGGGAAATGTGGATGCATGGCTCAGAAATCCGCAATACAGTGAGGATGGTGTTACACTGACAACTATTCCCACCCAGGATACGATGACCTACGAGGGACGTGTTATAAAAGCAAGAGATATTTATGAAAAGTATTATTTTGGCTCGTCGGATATAGAGAAGACGGATGGCGCTGACAAAACGACGGGAAACCAGTGAAAGGCGGTTTTTCATGCTTAGATTGTTTCAGATATTCAGTATCACATTTTTGCTGATCATGATATCTCTTGCAGGTGTTGCTTCGACTACCTCAATTACCTGTGGAATTGTAGCAAAATCAGATCTTGAACTTCGTCCTCTTCAGTTGAATCAGAGAGATGCAGTCACGATGACTGATCTGGTTTACGAGGGATTGTTTACACTTGACGATGACTATATGCCCCAGCCTGAACTGGCGTATTCCTATGAGTTTACAAATGAAGGCCGTAGGCTGATTGTGACTCTTCGAAGTGATGTCACCTTTCATAACGGAAAAATGCTTACAAGTGATGATGTGATCGCAACACTGGATGCGATGTATCAGCTGTCTGGGTTTGATAACGATCTGAACTCTGAGGTGGAGCTGGCAGATCGTGGGCTTTACTACTCAACATTCTATTACATACGAAGCTGGGAAGCACAGAATGAAAGTACGATAGTATTTACACTCCGGCGTACATCATACGGTGCCCTTTATGCACTGACATTCCCTGTACTGCCCAGTGAGGAAGTTTTTTCTGCTATGCCAAGTGGAACCGGTCCGTATAAGTACGATTCATATGAAGCTGGAATTGGAATCTGGTTGAATCTTAATCCAGTATGGTGGAAGCGTACACCTCAGGTCAGAAGTATACGGGCAAATATTTACAATAATGATGAAACTGTCATGAATGCCTTTGACCAGAGAGAGGTTGATATTGCCTTTTCACGATCAATAAATGCTTCACGATATTCCGGCTCACTGAACTCATTTTCACTGAGTGCCAGAACCCGCCAGCTTGAAGTGCTTCTTGTCAACCGTTCACAGACGCTGTTCAAAAGCGATGAAAAAGGAGAAAACCTGGTACGTAAAGCGATTTCCTATGCTATTAATCGAAGTGAACTGATTAATTCGATCTATCAGGGGATGGCTACTGTCGCCTATACTCCTGTACCTGCAGGAACCTGGCTCAGTGATGAAACCACGATAAGGGATATCTACGATCCTCTGATGGCTGCATCTCTTCTTGATTCTGCCGGATGGAAGATGGCAAATGACGGAAAGAGATATAAAGACAGCAAACCGATACCGACACTTCGTCTGTTGGTTTACGATGAGGTGAACTCAACGGTGCGGACCAATGCGGCAAACAAGATTCGTGAACAGCTTCAGGCAGTAGGTTTTTCTGTTTCGGTGGTTACCTGGTCCAGAGGAGATGTATTGGGGAAGCTTCGGTCTGGAGACTTTTATCTGGCACTTGCTTCATTCAGCTTTGATATCTGTCCGGATCCTGGATTTACTGTCAGTTCTACTGGAAGTTGCAATTTTACACGTTACCGCAGTGACGAAATGAATGAATTGGTTGCTCAACTTAGAAAAGCCTACCTTGCTCAAGATTATCGTACTGTTATGCGGGATATTCAGAACAAGTTTCTGGTGGATATGCCCTATATACCTTTATACTGGCGTACAGGCGCTGTTCTTTCCCGATCAGCTTTTACCAATGCCAGAGACATCCGGGAGCAGGAACAGCTACGCGGTATTGAAAGTCTGACTGACTGAGCGAACGGATAATTGTGTATGTTAAAATGTGCGTATGAATCTGACTGAAGAAAAACCGGAAAAGCATAGCTTTCCCGGTTTTTCATTAATCAATTGTCCATTCGAAATACTCTATCTGAGAATCGGGAACGGTTTCAATGGTTCCGTCTGACAATGTAACCTGTTTGATTCCACAGTAGACAAAAGCTATCTGAGATTGCTTTGGTATGATAATGTAGTCGGAGAAATCAGTCTGCCCCGAACGGATAGTTTTTTCTGTTGTTGCATGATAGATCTGGTTTGTTCCGTAAATTCGTCTTCCCCTGGAATCAGCAGCATAAATATACAACTCAAAAGAACGTACGCTCTTCCCTTTTGATGCTGTCATTTCAAAGCGAAGACTTAGCTTATCATCGCTTTTGAATTCCCATTCTGCCCAGAGTGAATCAGAAAAGGATAGTGAACGAATCTGGTTCAGGCGCGAGGGTGTGGAGGTAGGTTTAATCGTAGCACGGGCAGGAGTTCTGGGGGTGGCTGTTGCTCTGGACGTTAAGGTTTTTTTCGGAGAAGCTGTTGGATAAGGAGTGAATGATGGAACACCGGAAAGATCTAGGGAAACGGTATTTTCGGCTATCTTTCTCCCGGTTGAAACTTCTTTCGCGGTGATCGTAAAGACTGCTTCGCGAGCTTTTCCGATGGATTTCATGGCTACAGATGAATCAGCTTTCAAAATGAAATAATCGTCAGTAGCAGAACCGGGATAAATATTGTAGATGGCGGTTCCATTAAGCGCAATACCATCAACAGAGACTGAATCAAGTGTCAAGTTCAATTTCTGATTTGTCTGGTTGGTGATGTGGACATGAAGCTCCAGGGCGGCAGGATAGGATTTTGATACAAGCGGCCGAATCTGGCGCAGATCCACCTGTACTTTTCTGCCGGAAAGAAGCACCTGATTATCTGAAAATGAAGATGAGACATTCTTTTTCGAAGAAGACTTCGGATAGAGAACGAAGTGATAGGTATTGTCGTCCGGGATGAGAGAAAAACAGCCGATTGCTGTTTCATATTCCCCATAATCTTCAGACCGTTCCGCCAGATAAAGCATAAGATCATGCTGATCAACCGCAGAATTCCCATAACTTGCAGAGAGGGCAAGTGAATACAGAACCGCTTTTATCTGTGCATCGCTCAGTTTTTTTGAAAGGATAAAATTGACGGCATCTGCCTGACGATGGGTACCTGTTTGACCGGAAGAATAGTAGAAAGAAAGCTCAACACTCCAGTCTTCATTGTTATAGTAAATGACATTTTCCTCTGTTTCTGTATAAGAAACGGAGAGAAAATCACTTGCAGAGCGGATAACATCGGTATCGTTTACGCCAAGTGCCTGGATTACATGCGGTAATATTTCATTCATGGCAGCAGTAATCTGCTCAGGAATATAGAAACTGACTGAATCTGCTACAGAGGTGCTGATGAAGAGAATAAGAAAGAGAAAGATTATAATAGGCCGTTTCATGAGACAGATACCTCTTTTCAATGTAGTAGTTTTTTATCTACTGTATTTCATAATAATCTGCTTTTATAGCAATGACCTGATTACCGGCGGAGTCTTTTTCTGAACAGGTATCTATGCATCCGAGGACAACAATCGAATCATTCATTGAAGGTATCATCATCTCAGGTTGCACGGAAGCATAGACCAGCCAAAGCTGTTGTTCAGACTGCCGGATGGTAAAAACAAGATTTTGACTATTCTGTTCGAAAAATGAAATAAAACCTTCAAGAATGATTTTTTTCCCTTTGTACTGTTGATTTCCATAAGCTTTGCTGAAATCAACATGCTGATAAGCCTGTTGATCTGCAGAATTGTTTTCTTCCTTATCTTCGGGCCTGGAAGATGAGGGATATGAAATTGAAATATGGTCCGGGTGACTTTCAGAGTTGGACTGGGACGGTGGAAGCATAGGCTGTGATCCGGATGAGTGACTTAGATTATTGTTATCAGAGATCACTGCCCCATTTTCAGCCTCATAAGTTCTTGTGTTGGAGGACTGAAAACCCATCACCTGAAGTTTCCCGTCCAATACATCAATCAGGTCTAAAATCTGCTGAAAAGCGCTTTGAATATCATCAATGGTCGCGTTCCACCATCCCGGTTCAAGAATACTCCAGTCATCTGCAGACGATGAATCGGAGAAAGGCAGAGGATTTACAGATTCTCCCCGGAGATTTCGGATATGATTATCCAGCTGCCCCTTAACAGAAACGAGTTTCTCTCTGGAGGCATTCCACCATCCGGGTGCCAGAACGTTCCAGTTCTCAGCCGCTGCAAATGTAGACGAAAGCAGAGAAAATATTACGGCAATGATACAAAGAGTTTTTTTCATGGGGGCTCTCTTCTCGTAATAATATTTTAGCAGTATGATTATTTCGAAATTCTTTGAAAACAGGGGCTATCCGTTTTGTGAAGCCTGGATAGCAGCACCATTTTTTCGCTTTCCCTGTTTCTTCTGGATTTTCACTCTGTGGACGAAGTCTCATTCCGACGGTATCCTCGACAGGAATACTGAAAACGACAGCGCCTGCGGCGATTCCTAGATCGGCATTAGTCATGATATTAAAGGAAGCGTTTTCAGAATAATCTGAAAACGCCCTTTGTCTATTTAATCTTGATGAGTTTTCCCGCAGCATCCTCAACAAAGACAGCGGTGCCGGCCCATTTTTCGATCAGCTCTCCTGCAGAAATCTTTCCGGCTTTGTAAAGAGCAAGAAGACGCTTATTCTGGTTAGGCTTTGGCCTCAGCTTTCTGTATTCACTGGGATTGTCACGGCAGTATTCCTTGAATTCCTGATAGGTCATGCCTTCAAAGAATTCGATGTAAAGTTTTGGAATATATCCTTTTCCTTTAGCTGTATTGCAGTAATAAGTGTCCCCCATTTCTCCAAGAACGGTAACAGGTGCATCGTGGATGAGCCGGCCGTAACTCGGATAGATACTGTCGGGCTTCACACGGACATTGACTTTCTCCCCAATACATCTGCCATAAACGGGATACTGCTGTTCGCTAATGGCTGCAAATACAATAAAACAGGATATCAACGCTGCAAGAATCAGGATTGCATTCTTTTTCATCAAAAGGCCACCTCTCTTTTCTCAATGTATATTCAGCTAGAAATGAAACAATGTTAAAAAAATCTATCAGTGGAGCTTCAGACTGTATGACAGCCGTCTCATATGAACCACGTAATATAACGATGCATTATATGTTTCGGAAATTAAATTGACGGTAAAAAGCTCAGGTATGAAGTACATTTACCATATTGAACAAAAGGGTTCAGGACAATTCATCAATCAGTTTCAGAAGTTCTTCATTGGCTCCCGACCGACCGTTCATCGCTTTACCGATTGGTTCATGAATCAGTTCACCTTTTCGTATACCTACCGCAAGCCCAAACTGATCATCTCTGAGAAGATGGACAGCAAATGCACCAAGACGTGAAGCGAGAATTCTGTCAGCGGCTGTCGGACTTCCGCCGCGCTGTGTATATCCGAGTACAGTTGCTCTTGTTTCGTGACCGGAAAGTGCTTCAATCATCATAGCGATCTGAGAAGAAGAAAGATGGCGGACAGAAACATCGGAAAGAGATTCGTATCTTGAACAGATTGCATTTACATCGCTCTTCAGAGAATGGACGGCACCCTCGGCAAATACCATAATCATGGAGCGCTTTCCCTTCATGACACCCCAGCGAACCTTGTCGGCTAGTTCTTCAAGTGTCCAGGGTTTCTCGGGAATGATGACCAGCTCAGCACCACAGGCAAGAGCAGTATTAACAGCTATATCTCCACAGTTACGTCCCATGACGGTAATGATTGAGGCACGCTCGTGAGAGTCAGATGTTTCACGAATACGGTTAACACAGTCGCAGGCAGTGTTAAGTGCGGTGTCAAATCCGATAGTAGACTCAGTGTAATCAAGGTCATTGTCTATGGTACCTGGAATGCCGATTACAGGAAAGCCGAGTTCGGAAAGGGCATTTGCACCGTGAAAAGTACCATCGCCGCCGATACAGACAAGGCCTTCCACACCAAGCAGACGCAGGTTCTGAACAGCTTTTTCCTGATATTCTTTTTCCTTGAATTCAAGGCATCTTGCTGTCATCAGAAAGGTTCCGCCTCTGTGGATCTTGTCCGAAACACTTCTGGCAGTCATCATTGCAAAATCATCAGTCTGCTGACTGCTTCTCATTAGAACACCGTTGTATCCACGTTTGAAGCCAATCACAGACATGTCATTCTGAAGAGCAGAACGAACAACTGCACGCACAGTTGCGTTCATGCCTGGAGCATCTCCGCCGGAAGTAAGGACACCAATTCGTTTCAATTTAATTCGCTCCTTTAATGACCAATGGTCAAAAATGAAAGATGTACCCGCTATCATGAATCATTATACAAAAAGCATCTTATCATTTCAACTATTAGGAACAAAAAAGTTCAGTTGGAGGATGAGCATTGAGAGAAAGAAGCAGCATGTTCAGGTTCTGGAAGTGGATACCTGAAGACGGATAATTCCTCCAAGCAGAAGGGAAAGGAGCACCAGATAAACGATCAGGAAGAAAAACGGAAGATCTCCTGAATAATGAAAGTCTGCAATCAACTGAATGAGCAAACCGCCTGCAAACCATCGCCATGGCTTTGATCTGGGAAAACGAATGATTCCGATCAGAGAAAAAAGAATCAGAACCAGATGATAACCTGCCAGAAAGGAAACGAGTTGAAAATATCCCATGTTTCATTCCTCCAATTGATTTCTATAATCAATTCATTCGAAACGGACAGATAAAATAGTTCCGAATGAAAGTACTCCGGATGCAGTTGGAAGTATTTCTGAAGTATCTATCAAAATTGCAATTCTGTCAACATGCTTTTGACTGATATTGTGGAATATACGAGGAATATCCGGAAAAATGCGGAAATATCTAAAAAAACGGATGATTTAAAAAACATTTTGTCAATAGGGATAAGATTTTCATGTTGACACCACAAAGCTCACGCGCTATAATCTCGCCATCCAGATCCGAAAGGAGTTTTATTATGAAAAAAGTATGTTGGGTTGTAATGCTAATCGCGGTCCTGTCAATGATTAGTGGTTCTGTTCTGGCTGATTATCCGTTTTCCAGTGTGACCATGATTATTCCCTATGGTGCGGGTGGAACAACTGATCTTGTTGGCCGCCAGTTTGCAACGGCGTTGGGAAAGGTACTGGGAACAACGTTCGTTCCTGAAAATCAAGGTGGAGCTTCCGGTTCGATCGGCTGTCAGGCAGCACTTGATGCAACGAAAGATGGATCGGTTGTTCTTTTCACAGCAGAGAGTCTTGGAACACAGCGTGTTATGGATATCAGTAAACTCAGTTATGCAGATTTCAGTCCGATCATGGCGGTTGCCAATGATCCAAAAGTGATCGTTGTTTCCGGTGATTCCAAGTACGATACCATCGATGCACTTCTTGCTGATATTCAGGCTAATCCGTATACAGTTCAGATGAGTTATACAGGTCCTGGCGGATCCGGACATGTTCAGGCACTGATCATGAATCAATATAACTATTTTCCGGCAATGACAGCCTATTCCGGAGGTTCAGACTGTTATCTCGCTGTTATGAGCAATCAGGTTGTATTTACTAATTCCAACTATTCAACAGTCGCCAGCTACATTGAAAGCGGAGATCTGAAACTGCTGGCCATTGCTGGAACGGAAAGAATGGCTCAGTATCCGGATGTACCGGCACTTTCAGAAAAGATGGAAAACAGTGAAAAATTGCTTTCTATCCCCTACACGCCTCTTTCACTTCTCGTTGCAAAGGATGTACCGGAAGATATTCAGGAACAGCTGAGAAACGCAGCACTTGAAGCAGTGAAGGATCCTGACTTTGTGGCATTCATGGAGAAGAACAACATTGAGAAGCTCTATGAAAAATATCCGACACTTGAGGATATTCGGTCATTCTATAAACAGTGGGAATCTACTGTCAGCTGGCTTCTTTATGATGCAAATGCGGCAACCTTCAGTCCGGAAGAATTTGGAATTCCCAGACCCTGATATTGAATATGAATCTGGAGGAGGGATATTCCCCTCCTCCTTCTGATTGGATTCGGAGAGTGACATGAATAATTTGAAAAAAAGGCAGGCAGCTGATGGCGCAGTAGTTGCAGGACTTGGCGTCTGGCTGCTTATCCATTCTGTGACACATCTTCTGAACATGAAGGCAAAAGCTTCATGGATTATGTCGCCATATCTTTTTCCACTGATTCTGGCAGGAGCAGTAATCATACTCGGACTGACGATTCTGATACCTGCTTTCGCCGCAGATGATCGAAAAGAGACTACTGATCAGGAGAAACATGGGAATTCGCTCAGGGTCTTTATTCTTCTTGCAATTTCGATTGTATATGATATCCTGATGCGGTTTGCCGGTTTTATTCCATCTACAGCAGCTGTGGTTCTGGCAATGACTGCTTTCCTTGGAGAACGCAGACTGAAAATCCTGATTCCCATGGCAGTTTTCACACCGGTTGTTCTGACATTGATCTTTAAAGTCGGACTCGGAGTCCGGCTGCCGTAAGGAGGAGAAGATGCAAACAATTCAGGGAATCCTCCCCTTAATGACGGATTTACGATTTATTTTCTTTGTAATGATCGGAGCAGTTTCCGGTCTGTTTGTCGGTGCTATTCCAGGACTATCTGTTTCCATGGCTACCGCTTTGCTGGTCTCAATTACGTATACCTGGCAGACAAGTGATGCGATGGCGACTATTATGGGTGTCTATGTTGTAGGTGTTTTTTCAGGTGCACTCTCTGCTATCCTGATCAACATTCCCGGAGCTCCAAGTTCGGTTGTGACCACGCTTGACGGATATCCCCTTTCCAAGAGTGGAAATGCATATAAAGCGTTGGTTTATGCCACTTGGTACTCCTTTATCGGTTCGGTATTTGGTCTGGTAGTCATGGGCATTCTGGCTGGGCCTATCACAGCAATGGCTCTCCGATTCCATCCGATGGATTATTTCCTGCTGGCACTTTTCGGGCTGACTACCGTGGGAGGATTAACCAGCAGAAACTTTTCAAAAGGTCTTGTAAGTGCCTGCATCGGCATCTTTTTTTCGCTGATCGGAATGGATTCGGTCATGGGAACACCGCGGCTTACAATGGGAATTCAGAACCTCAAAGCGGGAATTCCTACAGTACCGGCGCTTGTGGGATTGTTTGGATTCGCGGAGGTTCTGACAGTGGTTTGTCAGGGAATTACTGATGGAAAAGTGCTTCGTATACATCAGGAAAAGATCTTACTTCGAGAGGTGTTTCGGGAGTTCCCCCGCTCAATGCTGTATTGTGTCATCGGAACGTTTGTCGGTGCGCTGCCTGGTGCTGGTGGACCAGTAGCGTCATTTCTTGCTTATGGTCAGGCAAAAAGGATTGTCAGGCATCCAAGCAGGCCATTTGGAGAGGGGGCGGTTGAAGGAATTGTTGCATCTGAAAGTGCAAATAATGCCTGCATAGGTGGTGCGCTGATTCCAATGCTGACACTGGCAATCCCAGGTGATGCCGTTACCGCTATTATTCTTTCCGTCTTTTATATACATGGACTGCAGCCAGGGCCGACATTTCTCAAGACAGGAAAGATACATTTTTATGAGATTCTGGCTGGCGGTCTGATTGCCTGTGTTTTTCTTCTTCTCCTTGGACTGCTGGTTGCTCCAAGAATTTCAAAGGTTATTAATGTACCAAAGCGTATTCTTCTCCCGATAGTTGTTGTTCTGTGTGTCATTGGGGCTTATGCCTGCAATCGACGAGTGTTTGATGTAGAACTGATGTTTTTCTTTGGAATCGTCGGTTTTATTTTGAGAAGGCGTGGATTTCCGATAGCACCCATAACACTTGGACTGGTTCTGGGTGGAATGATGGATTCCAATTTCAGACGTGCGGTTTCGTTGGCATCGACAACACCAAATCCCATATTGTCCATGTTTGGCCGGCCGATTACGGTCATCCTTCTGATTCTGACAGTTTCTGCTCTTCTGGGACAGACGCCTGTAGTGAAAAAGTTGCTCCGAAAGAAGAATATATCCGTATAAGGTATTTTAGTTCATACTGTAACAGAGAGCGTGTCCTGAAAAATGAAGTGAGAAAGAACAGTCTACTTCATTCCCCAGGATTTCTCTCTGTTTTTTATTATTATCAATCAGACGACGATTTGTCGATTGTCAGCGTAAGCGTACATGAACCATGAAATATTTGACGGATAGTGCAGAATACGGCAGGGGCACATTTGGTGAGAGAAAGGAAACCGGAAAAGTCTGCTTCGCCGAATGCTGCTGCACGAAGATGTGAAATCAGAGAAAAATCGGCTTCCGGGAACAGAGCCTGTACAGGATTGCCGAGGAGATCTTTACTGCTTTTCCCGGCGAATTGCTCAAATGCTGAATTGACGTACAGAAAAAGCGGTGTATTGGAGGTTTCGTGGATTGTACAGGCGGCAAAAACTACAGGCAGATCTCCAATCAGACGAAAAATATCGGAGGATGCAGAAAGAGGAGCAAGATAATGGTTGTTTTCATCATGTGCCTGAAAAAGCCTGAATTCAGCCTGTCTGGCTTGATTGTCCAGATCCGGGAATTCGGAAAACAGAGCACTTCCTATCGACAGATAGAGCGTGACAGGCGTATGGTTTACCTCTTTCAGTGAGCGTCCTATTCGTCGGATTTCGTTTGGTATGTTTTCCAATACGCCAAGTTCCCGGATCTGATGTAGGATGACGTATTTGTGCCCTGCATATCTTCCAATGGCAGAGGTACGGCCAAAGGCTCGTTTAAAAGCACGCCCAAATGAAGTTATTACCTGATCCCCGAATACGTAACCATACTGTTCATTGATTGAATCAAAATTATCAATGGAGATGTGAACACGTAAAAAATCGGTTCCACGCAGGTAAAACTCATCTCTGAATACAACAGCTTCCTCTGCGATGCCTCGTGCATTCAAAAGTCCGGTTATCATGTCACGGCGATCTGTTTCGGTTCCTCTCAGATCGTTAACTGTCAGCAGTTCTCTGTCGATAAAATAACCTAGAAGTCCCCGGATTTCTCCATTTGCATCATAAAGGGGCGCCTTGCTGGCTAGAATATCCTTGTTTTCACCGTTGCTGATGCATCTACCGGGAATATTGTGCTTTGTATTCCCTTCATGCAGAACTTCAAACTCGTCGTTCATGTACTGATCCGGATGAACATGCCATCCCAATTCTTCGTCATTTTTTCCGATGATATCATTAAGTGATTCAAAACCATAATAATCCAAGAATGCTTTGCTGGCGCCGAGAAAACGACGATTTCGATCTTTCCAGAAAATGCGGAGCAGGTTTGAATGGATCAGATTCATCCAGAGAAGTTCAGGAGTAATGACGTCTGCTTTTCGGGGAGAATCATTCTCGCACTTGAATGCATTAACTGAATTGTGAACGTTTGCAATCAGCAGGAGATACTTATTTTCTACGACATGATGGAGGATGTATGCTTTCCAGGCATACTGGCCATGCCGGATACTGGTCCGGAACAGCTTCATGATGCTTTTCTTTCCTGTACAGTTCAATTCTGAAACAATATGATTGTGATCTACATAGGAAAGAAACGCTTCACGATCAGCCGGGAAAATCAGGGATTCTGCATATTCCTCAGCCATCTTTCGAATACCTTTTCGACCTGAAACCAGATTTTCACGAGTAGCAATATACAGTGGTGTCAGTGTGTCTTCGTCTGTATCAAACAGTGTAATGCGTTCAAAGAGATCGTAAATACATCGCAGAAAACTGTCCAGCGATTCAAGATTGGCTGAACGGGCAGATTTGGAAAGATTACTGATACGAAGCATTACAGTGTATTTGCTATGATTATCAGCTATGCACTTTGCCTGAACTTCATAGTAATTTTCGTTCGAGGTAAAGAACATGTGACCTTCCTCACCGGAACGGGTAGAGTCTATAAGATTCAAAAGCTTCTCAGACATGGTGTGAATGAGAAATGGATGGAGAAGAATCTCCTGGCTGAATCGATTGGCAAACAGTTCAGTCCTTTGTACGGTCTTTTCAAAGGCTGAATTGTAAAAAAGAATGCTGTAACTGTCGTCCTGTATTTCGATCAGAGCGAGAGGAATACTGTTAAGCTGGCGGGCGGTAACAATGGAATCTCGCTCCTCACGTGTCATGAACGGAACGGAACTGAGTACATCGACTTTTCCGAGTGTATCGTAATACATCCTTTCATGCGGCTGTTCAATTTCGATGTGTTTCTCACTGAGGACACGCATAGATTCCTCATAAGGCAGAGGTTTTCCAAAATAATATCCCTGAACTTTTTCGCAACCGATATTCCGAAGATAGCGAAACTGTTCCTCTGTTTCAACTCCCTCCGCAAGCGTATGTATATCGATACTTTTGGACATTTCAATTACAGCCGTTGCAATTCGCTGAGAGCGCTGATTAAAAGGTCGAAGAAAACACATATCCAGCTTCAGCTCGTCAAAGGAGTACTCCTTGAGAATATTCAGTGAAGAGTAGGCACTTCCAAAATCGTCCATCCAGATCTGGTAACCTGCGGCTCTGAAACGACTGACGATTTCGAGGAGAAGTTCTTTTTTTTCAGCCATGATACTCTCCGTGATTTCACAGTAAATGAGATCATGCGGAATCTGATATTCACTGACGATTTGATCAAACTCATTAAAGATGTCACAAAGGGTAAAATCCAGACGAGACAGATTGATGGAGATCGGTATTGGCGTTTCGCCAGCCATCAGGGCGCGCCGTATTCTGGAACATGACTGCCGCAGAATACAAAGATCCAGAAGATGAATGGCATGAATCTGCTCAAGTATTGGAATAAATTTGTCTGGATAAATCACACCGTAATTTGGATCAATCCACCTGGCGAGAGCTTCAAAACTACACAGCTTTCGGGAAACAGTCCGGATTACCGGCTGATAGTAAGCCTGAATATAAT
The DNA here is from genome assembly GCA_902767305.1 of uncultured Eubacteriales bacterium. Lineage (GTDB taxonomy): Bacteria > Bacillota > Clostridia > Christensenellales > Aristaeellaceae > Ventricola. The sequence goes on along the minus strand of CACXHF010000326.1, from coordinate 3,123 downwards.
GGTAATCCATAGCGTTCTGATAGTTTTGAATGATATACTCTTCAAGCATTTGTTCCATGGTGTTCAATCCCTTCGAGAAGATGATGTATGATCGACCGGAAAACGAAGAACGAGTGCCTCGTAAGGTCTCAGAATATTGTCAAGTGGTTTAAATGGATAGTTTCCGAGAAGATATTCCGCATTTGTAAGCTGAATGCTTCGTGGAAGCCGGAAACGTTTGTATTTTCTGCTGAACGAGCAAATGATGAATACCCTCTCGTATTCTGTATAACGTTCGTACATGTAGATGCTTCCACTGAGAGGACGGTGTTCTTTATAAGCACCTTTCAGGAGGGCGTCATTGCTTTTCCGAAGACTGAGACAGGAACGGTAGAAATTGAGAATACTGAAAGGATCCTCTTCTTCGGCTTTGGCATTGACTGTCAGATAATTCGGGTTGATATAAAACCAGGGTGTACCGCTTGTAAACCCGGCATTCTTCTCATCTGACCATTGAAGTGGTGTCCTTGCGGAATCTCTGCTTGAAACATAGATGATATTGAGACGGGTGGATTCTTTCAGAAAACAGAGAAGTGTATGATAAGCGTTTTTGGAAACAACATCAAGATACTGATCAATGGAAGAGAGCCGAATGTTGGTCATTCCAAGTTCCTGTCCCTGATACAGAAAAGGGGTTCCACGCTGAAAGATATAACTGGCTGCCAGCATGCTTCCGGATTCGCGCCAGAATGATTCATTCCCATAACGGCTAAGAACACGGGGATGATCGTGGTTCTCAAGGTATAGTGCATTCCAGCCGTCCTTACTCAGTGCTCTCTGCCATTTGGAAAAAGCTCGTTTCAGCTTGCGAAGAGAAAATGGATGGTGAATGTATTCTGTCATGCAACAGTCTGCCATGGTGGTATCAAACTGAATTATCATATCCAGAACACGATTATTTCCGCCGATATAATTGAGTGCGTTTCGAACCTTTGTGTAAGGCATTTCGCCGATCTGGATAGCTCCATATTCAAGGGCAACATCTCTGAATTCACTCAGGTATTTTTTCAGATTTGGACCCTCTTTATAGTATGGAAGACCGTTGACAGCTGGGATGAATGGCAACCCGTTAGGCAGCTGGTCGTGCTTTGAAATGTAGTTGATTACATCTTCACGGAAACCATCAACTCCCAAATCGAGCCAGAAGCGCATGATACGCTTGATTTCCTCTCTGACAGCCGGATTATCCATATTCAGATCCGGCTGCTTCTTGGCAAATACATGCAGGTAATACTGTTGTCGCTGCTCGTTGTATTCCCAAGCGAGACCTTCAAACTGGCTGTACCAGTTGTTTGGGGGAAGTTTGTTTTCACCTTTAAAACGGGGATTTCGCCAAATATAGTAGTCTTTATAAGGATTATTCTCCCCTCCTTTGCAGCTTTCCTTGAACCAGGGATGTTCATCGGAGGTGTGATTGATTACCAGATCGAGGAGTACTTTGAGACCTAGTGAATGGGCTTTTTCAAGGACTTTCCGAAAGATATCGAGCGTTCCGTAATCTGGATGAATGTTCATATAATCGGTAATGTCATAGCCGAAATCTGCATTTGGAGATGGATAAATTGGGCTGAACCATATACCATCAACACCGAGAGAGCGGATATAGTCAAGCTTGTCATATACTCCGTAGAGATCCCCAATACCATCTCCGTTTCCATCACAGAAACTTCTTGTCCATATCTGGTAGAACGACATTTTACGAAAATCAAACTGTTCCAATATACTCATCCCCTCAAGCAGAGTCATTCATCTGAAGGACTCTGTTTTTTCTTTCCGGGCATTTTCAGGATAGAATTTCTGGAGGCATTTTCCTCTGCTTCATGAAGGTATTCCATCATTCCAGCGGCAGTTTCCTTGAAATCATTGAAAAACTCATGGCCGAGCTGACGGAGTCGATCCCGCTGTGCCATTCCCTTTGCAGTGGCAATGACCAGATAGTCAGTTTTTGTTTTTCTTTGGACCAGTTGTCCGCTTTTTTTCAGATCAAGAATGATATTATACCGTTCGTAAGCGCGGCTTACGCAATCGCGCCAGGATATGTAGATCTCGTCCATTGCGTGTTGTCCGACATCTTTAAGGTGCGGAAGATTGTTGCCTGTCCGAAGGAGCAGATCAGCCATCGAGGCGGCATTTTCTTCTATTAGAAATCCATTGTGTCCGTCGGTAATTCCCTCTGCAGCACAGGACCCCCGTATCAGAACACTGGCCAGTCCACAGGCTGCTGCCTCACGTACAACCAGTCCATTTGTATCGAAGGTGGAAGGAAATATAAACAGATCTGCCCGACTGTTCCAGGCACGGAGAGTATCCCGGTCGTAAATCGGTCCTGTGAAAATGACTTTACCACCATTCCCGTTTTCATTCATCAGGCCAAGATGGACAGCTGTCTGTCGGAGCATCTCTTCATCAGGGCCTTTTCCGATGAAAACCATGCGAAAATCCATTCCCTGATCATTCAGAAGTTTCATTGCATCAAGAATGATAGGGAGACCTTTGTAATTAATCAGGCGACCGACAAAAAGAAATACCGGAACACTATCAGGTAGATCATAATCAGCGGTAACAGCGGACACCTGATCGGAGTTTACTCTTCCCCGTTCAAAATCCACTCCATTTCCCATTACCAGATAATCTCCCTGATATCCAAGAGCACGAAGACTTTCCCCTGCACCTTTGCTGACAACCCAGACATCGTCACATGCTTCAATATTTCCAACCATTGCACGGATGCCTTCTTTTGCAAGTGATTTGATTTTGACTGCCCGTTCAATGTCGATATCGTATTTGGTATGATAGGTAAAAATCAGCGGCGCGCCGGTTTCCTGTCTCAGAATTCTTGCAATAATGGTTGCCGATGCCGGACAATGGGAATGAAGAACATCAGCATGAAACGCAGCTATTTCAGAAACAGCTTTTTCTGAGAAAGGATTCCCTGTGCGATATCCGTTGGTAATGTTTGTGGTATCAAAGCTTTGATAAGCAACTACAGGATAGGGATAGCTGGAATAATCTGCACCGGGATACCTTGGGGTTCCCACGAGCACCTCCGCACCGTGATCTTCTCGCAAATATTCAGCATAATTC
>CACXHF010000325.1 GCA_902767305.1 uncultured Eubacteriales bacterium | reverse complement strand
TTGTTTCAGTCAGTCACACTGCGTACAGCCGGATTTAATACCGTGGATCTGAACCGTTTCAGCAAAACCGGCCAGGTGCTGATGATCTGTCTGATGCTAGTAGGCGGTTCTCCCGGTTCCACAGCCGGCGGCATGAAAACCACTACATTTGCGGTGCTTGTGATGAATATGATATCTGTCTTTGGACGTAAAGACGGTGTGACTGTACTGGGCAGACGGCTTTCGGATGAAACTGTGCGGAGTGCATCCGCCATCTTTATGGTTTACACAGGACTCTTCCTCCTAGGAGGAATGCTGATCAGCGGAATCGAACAGCTGCCGCTTTTATCCTGTCTGTTTGAATCAGCATCTGCCGTTGGAACAGTCGGCCTGTCCCTTGGAATAACTGCCAATCTCACGACTTCCTCCCGTCTGATCCTGATTGCTCTCATGTTTCTCGGACGGGTCGGATGCCTGACACTCTTTTATGCAGCACGACCGGAGAAGCGGAATTCAGAGTGCATGCTGCCGCTAGAGAACGTTGCAGTCGGATGATTCCGGATCAGGATATCCCTGTTTTCTGATAAATAAAGAACGGCCGGAACAGAGTGCCGGTTAGACCAGTCAGTAAAAGACCGGATGATTTTGCTGTACACTGGGCTCTTAGGTCGGGAAAGAAGGAGTTTATGAAATCAATACTGGTTATAGGCCTCGGTCGCTTTGGAATGCACATTGTAGAGAAACTTAATGAACTGCATCATCAGATTCTGGCTGTAGACCGGAATGAAAAACGAGTTGATGCCGTGCTTCCAATGGTCACAGATGCACAGATCGGAGATGCAGCAAGCAAAACCTTTCTGCGCTCATTGGATGTGCATCATTTCGATGTCTGCTTCGTAGCCATCGGGGACGATTTTGAAAGCTCTCTGATTGTCACTTCTTATTTGAAAGAGCTGGGCGCACGCCGGGTAATTGCCCGTGCATCACGAGAGGTACAGCGCCAGTTTCTGCTTCGCAATGGTGCAGATGATGTGATTTATCCGGAAATGCAGATGGCCGTGTGGGCAGCAGTCCGGCATACAACCGACCATGTGCTGGATTTCATCGCACTGGATGATGAATATGCAATTTATGATCTCACCGTTCCGGAAGATTGGCAGGGAAAAACCGTTGGGGTACTGGATATCCGCAAACGGTACAATCTCAATCTTCTGGCCGTCCGGGAACGGGGAAAGGCCAGTATTGCAGTCACCAGTGAAACACGACTTCAAAAAGATCAGACAATTCTTGTGCTCGGAAAATGGAAAGATATCCGAAAATGTTTTAAAATATAGTGGTAAAACAAAAACAAGGAGACGCTGAGGGTGAAACATTCGGAAAGAACGGCACATTCAATTCTGGTCTGTTTGTCCCCATCGACCAGTAATGCACGCGTAATTCATGCTGCTGCACGAATTGCAGAAGCATTTCACGGCTCACTGACAGCACTCTATGTGGAAACACCGGTCAGTGTTCTGCTGGCTGATGATGATAAAAAACGACTGCGCAGCAATATGAATCTTGCAGAAAGTCTTGGTGCTGCGCTGGAAACGGTCACAGGGGAGGATGTGGCTTATCAGATTGCGGAATATGCCCGGTTCAGCGGTACAACCTGCATTGTGATCGGACAGACCAATACAGTTGGCGGACTGCTACTGCGACGTCGTTCCCTGACCGACCGGCTGGTAGGTTATGCACCGGATCTGGATTACTACATCATTCCGGACCATGGAACCCGTGTATTCGTAGCCAGGAAACCGCCGGAAAACAAGCCAAAGCAGATTCTCATGGACTGTGGGTTAGGACTTGCTGCTCTGGGCATTTCAACCGGTATCGGCTTTCTTTTTTCGCATCTTGGTTTTACGGACGCCAATATTATCATGGTATATCTGCTGGGACTCCTGACAGTTTCCATCACTGCCAGCCATCGGGCATCCAGTCTGATCTGGGCAATTGTCAGTGTGCTAATGTTTGACCTGCTGTTTACGACACCGCGTTTCAGCATCTATTCCTATGAAACCGGGTATCCTGTCACATTTCTGGTGATGTTCGCAACAGCTTTTCTGATCAGTACACTGGCAATCCGCCTCAAGCAGAATGCAGGGCAGGCTGCAAAATCCGCCCGCCGCATGAGCGTCATGTTGGAAACAGACCGGCAGCTTTCAAAGGCAAAGGACCAAGAGGAAATCCTGAGCGTACTTGCTTCTCAGCTGGCACTGCTCCTGAAAAGAAGTCTGGTCATCTATCCGCGTGACGGGAACGGACTGCGTGATCCTGTATTCTATCCTTGTGACGGAGACACCGTGCCATACAGAATGGAACAGGAAAAACAGGCGGTTCTTTGGGCATTTACCCGGCGAAAACGGACCGGGGCTACTACAGAACGTTATCCGGAGTGTGAATATATATATTACAGTCTCCGCGCACGTGAGGAAGCATACGGCGTAGTAGGCATTGCCGTGCATGGATCACCGCTGGATGCTTCGGAGCAGGGAATGCTGGCGTCTGTGGTAGGCGAATGTTCTCTGGCACTGGAAAATGCCCGTAATGCCAGGGAAAAAGAGGAATCAAGGATGGTAGCCGAGCGTGAACGGCTTCGGGCCAATCTGCTTCGGGCAGTATCCCATGATCTCCGAACACCGCTGACCTCTATCATGGGCAGTGCAGATAATCTGCTGACAACGGACAATCTGGATGACCGAACCCGTCGCCAGATGTATACGGATATCTATGACGATGCGCAGTGGCTGAACGGCATGGTGGAAAACCTGCTCTCTGCAAGCAGAATGGAAGACGGAAGTCCGAACCTGAATATGACAACAGAACTGATGGATGATATGATTGAGGAAGCCGTCCGGCATATGGGCCGACGGCTGGATGATGTCAGTCTGGAAGTAGAAGAACCGGAGGAATTGCTTTTTATCCGGGCAGATGCACGTCTTATCGTACATGTTCTGATCAACCTGCTGGATAATGCTGTAAAGTTTTCACCGCGCGGCGGCCGGATCATCATCCGAACGAAGAGAGACGGATCCTCAGTCAAGGTCTTTGTCATCGATGAGGGACCAGGCATTCCGGACAGTCAGAAAGATTCTGTTTTTGATCTGTTTTATACCGGGGGCAGTCCAGGCGGGAACGGACGACGCGGGCTTGGACTCGGTCTGGCGCTCTGTCATTCTGTTGTCAAAGCCCATCAGGGCAGCATTTCCGTCATGGACAATAAGCCCCATGGAACCATCATTGAACTGACTTTTCCTGTTGATGAGGTAAATATTCATGAATAAACCGTTGATTCTGGTCGTCGAGGACGATCCGCCTATTCGGAATCTGCTCTCTGTGGCTCTGGAAAGTCATGGATATCGAGTGATAACAGCCTCGGATGGCGAAATGGCTATGATGGAGGCCGTTTCGCATAACCCGGATGTCATGATGCTTGATCTAGGCCTGCCGGACATGGATGGCAGGACGGTCATTCAAAAAACCCGGTCATGGACGAATATGCCTATCATTGTCATCAGTGCAAGAAGTGATGACAGCGACAAAATCGAAGCCTTGGACGCAGGGGCGGATGATTATCTGACAAAACCCTTCTCTGTCGCAGAGCTTCTGGCCCGCCTTCGAGTGACACTCAGACGTCTCAGCCAGGTATCCGGAGAGAATCATGAGGCCTCAGTCTTTGTGAACGGGCCGCTCAGAGTTGATTATGCAGCCGGTTATGCCTGCTTCGGGGAAGAGGAACTGCACCTGACACCGATTGAATACAAACTACTGTGCGTTCTGTCAAAGAACTGTGGAAAGGTATTAACCCACAAATATATTACGCGGCAGGTCTGGGGATCCTCATGGGAAAGCAATGTGGCCTCTCTCCGTGTCTTTATGACCACCCTTCGCAAAAAGCTGGAAAAGGACGGAACAGTTTTTATTCAGACACATGTGGGAATCGGATATCGCATGATGAAGGTCAGTGAGTAGCCAGAAAAGAGCGGTCTTTTCCATTCCGGGAAAGACCGCTCTTTTCTTTAACAGGCTGACAAGAGTAGACACAGGGATTACTTGTCGTAAGTATCATACAGGCTGCGAACCCGGAGAAATCCTGCGTCAGTGCAGGCAGTATCGGCAGTAAAATCACGGGTAGGCAGAATCCGGAAACGGTGCTCGCCTTTTTCAATGTCGACAAAATTATCATCCAGACGCAGTACCTGTGAATCGGATTCGATGGCTACCGCGCGGGCATAGCAGTCAGAGGTGACAATCAGGGTATCGCCTTCACGGCGAAGCGTAAGCTTCGGATCGGCAAAAGCATAATGTTTAGGAGCACAGAAAAGGGACGTGCCATTGGAAAGACAGATATCGTCAGAAATGAGCTGGTATGTCAGGTGGACTGTAAGCGGATCCTGATCATTAAAATCAAGATGCGGAAGCCAGCATCCGCTGTAGGGCTGAACGGTAACGGGAGATTCGCCCTCACAGATAATGGAGGAATCCGGCCGGCGGAGCTGCCAGCAGACTGTACCGGAAACCATTTCACCGGTTTCATTGGCCACATGCAGGTCCGCACTGATGTCTACCGGAACCGGCAGGGTATTGGGATTGGGCTTCTGGTCGATTTCACCATGCTCCTCACAGGAGAGAAGAACCGGCGCAAACATCCGCTTCTCTGCATACTGAAGCGCTTTCCAGTTGCCGTAGTAGTCAACACTTGCCCAGCTGGCTACCGGCCAGCAGTCGTTCAGCTGCCAGACGACAGTTCCCATGCATGTCCCACGGTGACGGCGGAAATGCTCAACACCGTAACGGATAGCATCTGCCTGGAGAAGCTGGGAACAATAGACCAGTTCGCTGAAGTTCTTCGGATAGAGGAATGTAGAGGAAAGATAATTGAGAATCTTGCCATTGGCAGCCGCATTCCGCTGATGCATCTCCATAACACGGGAGAAAATGTTAAGATCGTTTTCATCTGCAAAACGGCGAATGGTAGGCATCGAGGGGAAAGACTGGAAGCCAAACTCCGACAGAAAACGGTAATGATGTTTTCTGTATGCTGTGAAAGGCTCATTGCCATGCCAGACGCCCCAGTAATGCGTATCACCGCAGTTTTCGGCACTGCTGTTCTCAAAGTTCCCGCCGGAAGATGGGGAAGACGGCCAGTAAAAGGCATCAGGCGCTTCCTCGGAAACGATGTTCGGAATGAGATCCTCAAACAGACGAATATAATCGTAGAACTGTTTCCGACTCTTCGGCCAGGAACCGTATTCATACTGCGTTTCCAGTTCATTGTTTCCGCACCACAGACCCAGGCAGGCATGATTGCGCAGCCGCCGGATATTCTGGCGCATTTCAGCGTCTACATTTCGGATAAAAGCCGGGCTCAGTTCATAGGAGGCACAGGTAAACATCATGTCCTGCCAGATCAGCAGACCCTTTTCATCGCACAGCTCATAAAAAAAGTCATCCGGGAAATACCCTCCGCCCCAGATTCGGATGCAGTTAAAGTGACTCTCCTGAGCAGTGGAAAGAAGCAGGTTTGTCCGCTCACGGGTTACGCGGGTAAGGAGATTGTCCTCAGGAATATAATCCGCACCCATGGCAAAGATCTGCAGTCCATTGACTTCGAAGGCAAAATTACGGCCTTCCAGCGGCTGATCATTCCGGGTAAGGGAGAGCTGCTTCCGGTCTCCCTGGAAAAGAATCAGGTTGCTGCCGTCATCCAGATCCGGTGTCTGACCGGTCATATGCGGATCAAACTGTTCGCCGGGCATGGGGTCCGTATTAACCGTAACGGTTCGAAGCCCGATCCGGCTGCTGATTGAATCAATAACCTCACCGTTTTCATCAAGCAGTTCCGTCATGACGCTGTACAGAGGCTGGCTGCCATAACCGTTTGGCCACCAGAGTTCCGGACGGTCAATCTCAACAGAAAGGAAAGTATGTACCTGAGGGCGAAACACACAGGGACTGTACAGTGATTCATTCAGCGTAGCAAACTGGTTCGGTTCCGGACATTCACAGATGGTAGAAATCGTTCTGCCATCCGGACTGGTAATACTCGTATTTATCGCATAGAAACCATCTTCCGAGGAATCCATGAATTCAGTAAGGACATCCAGATGAAGGGTAACACTGGTAACCTTTCCATCCTCACGATGGTGAACCTGACGGATTCCGACAGATTCAAGACGTGCCTTCTCTACCAGAATCACTTCAACCGGGCGGAACAGTCCGGCATCCGGCAGACGCGGTCCCCAGTCCCAGCCGAACATACAGGCTGCCTTGCGCAGGTGTGGAAAACCAGGCATGGCATCAGAGGAAGCACCGACCGGGCAGCGTTCATTTTCCGTCTTTATAAAACGGATGGGTGAGGAGAGATGTACACGGAGATGATTGGGAATATCCGGAGTGACAAACCCGGTTATTTCATATTCCCAGATGCGGTGCATATTGTCCGCAGCTCCTACCTGAACGTCGTTCAGGTAGATCTCTGCCAATGTGTCAATCCCGTTGAAGCGAATCAAAACGGCATTCTCTGCAATCTCATCAGCCGTAAGAGTAAATGTAGTTTCATACTCAAAATCATTTTCGAGAAGACGCGTTGCCAAAAGTTCGTTATCGCGGTAAAATGGGTCGGGAATCAGTTTGTGCTCAAGAAGTGTGCTGTACACGCTCGAGGGAACACAGGTTTCAACAGGATTTCCAGGGATACCGTAAACGTTTTCGCCGAGGACGGACAATGTCCATCCTTTTTCCAGTTTTTTGATCTGCATGAGTGGCCTCCCGTTTATTTACTTGCGGCGATTATATCATGAGCAGTGTCCAAGTACAATCTGCCGGAAACAATTTGAATATCATCTGACCGGAAATAGGTTTTTTCAAAAGAAAAACAGCAGTCCTGCAGGCTGCAAAAGTGGAAAATCAGAAAGGAATATCATGCGTTATAGATGCCTGATTTTGGACCACGATGATACCGTCGTGGACAGCACAAGAGCGATACATTATCCTGCTTTTCTCGCTTCACTTGCCGAAATGCGTCCGGAGCATTATGTATCACTGGACGGCTATTTTGAACTGAATTTCAGGCCGGGGTTCCTTGAATACTGCGAAAACATTCTCCATTTTACAGAGCAGGAGCTGGATCGCGAATATGAAATCTGGCAAAGCTTTGTACGTGAGAGAATCCCAAAGTGCTTTCCCGGAATGTCGGAGATCATTAAGAAGCAGAAAGCGGAAGGCGGACTTGTCTGTGTAGCATCACATTCCGTACGCACCAATATTCTGAGGGACTATGCAGCAGGCAGTCTGCCACAGCCGGATGCGGTCTTTGGCTGGGAAATGCCAAGGGAACAGCGTAAACCCTCCAGGTATCCGGTAGACCGGATTCGGGAGCTGTTTGGTCTAACTCCTCAGGATTGTCTTGTCGTCGATGACCTGAAACCGGGGCTTGATATGGCCAGAGCCGCTGGTGTCGATTTTGCCTGCGCGGCATGGGCACACAAAATTGAATCCATCCGCAGCTACATGCAGGCAGAAAGCTCACTATTTTTTGACACGCCTTCCGAACTGGCTGCGTTTCTCTTTGACTAAGGCGGCTCTCCAAAGCATTTAATTGTGCATTATGGACGTTAAACAGCATGAGTATTTTGTTGAAATCGATAAAAACAATTGATTTTTGCAGCATGCCTTGTTTTTTTTAACAGAGGGATGTATAATATTTCTGTTTGTTGATGATTGTTTTGATTGTTATGGAAAGAGTGGGCATGCCCACTCTTTCTGTTCTAATTCGGCCCTTTCCGGAATCGTCCGGCAGGGATGCAGAAATAAAAGGAGAGTGCGAATGGCACGAAGTGAACTGAACAGGACAGTAGAACCGCAGCTGGAAGCTCTGGCAAAAGAATTCGGCTATGAGTTTGTAGATGCAGAAATTGTGAAGGAAGGCGCCAGTCGTTACTTCCGTATATATATTGACAAGCCCGGTGGAATTACCTTGAATGACTGCGAAAGTTATCATCGCCGTGTGATGCCTCTGGTGGAGCATGTCGATTATGACTTCCTTGAGGTATGTTCACCGGGTCTTGATCGTCCTCTCAGAAAGGAAAAAGATTTTCTTTCCCACATAGGCGACCAGGTTGAAGTACATCTCTACCGGCCACGTGACGGAAAAAAGGTATTTGAAGGTGAACTGACCGGCTATGCTGATTCGGCATTTTCCATTGCTGAAGGAAATGTGACGGAAACATTTGAACTGAAAGAGGTATCTCTGTGCAAGCCGGTAGTAATCATTACGGAGGATGACCTTGACGGAAACATCGTGAACCTGATTACAGAGGATTTGACCGAAGAATAGGTTATGGAGGATCTTACGGTATGCTGGATAGAAATCAGAACAAGGAAATGATCGAAGCTGTCGGAATGCTTGCTAAGGAAAAGGGAATCAGCAAAGAAGTCCTTTTTACAGCCATTGAGGAAGCACTCCGCAGTGCCTATAAAAACAATTTCAACAAGCAGAATGGTACTGCACCTGTCAACACAAATGTCCGTGTGGAACTGAACAGGGAAAACGGTGCGGTTCATCTGTATGCGCGCAAAACGGTTGTTCTTGAGGTAGAGGACGATGCGACTGAGATTTCACTCGAGGAAGCAAGAAAGATACAGCCGATCTACGAAGAGGACGATATCGTCGAAACTGAGGTGACACCTTCCAATTTCAGACGGATGGCGGCACAGACAGCCAAGCAGGTCATCGTACAGAAAATCCGCGAAGCGGAGCGGGGCAAGACCTACGATTCGTTCATTGAAAAGGAAAATGAAATTCTGACTGCCATTGTTTACAGCGTGGATCCGGGGACTCATGATGTGAATGTGGAAATTGGCAAGACAGCCGGAATTCTCGAAGCCAGTCAGCAGATGTCAACGGAGCATTACACGCCGGGGGACCGCCTCAAGGTGTATGTCCTTGAAGTGGACGGCGGCAGAAACGGGAAAGGCGGTACTCAGGTACACGTATCAAGAACGCATCCCGGACTGGTTAAGCGTCTGTTTGAAATGGAAGTGCCTGAGATTCAGAAGGGCGAGGTTCAGATCAAATCCATCGCCCGTGAGGCCGGTTCCAGAACGAAGATTGCGGTCCATTCCACGGATCCGATGATTGATCCGGTCGGCTCCTGTGTCGGTCCGCGGGGGCAGCGCGTTGATCGGGTAGTGACGGAACTGAAAAATGATAAGATCGACATCATCAAATGGTCCCAGGAACCCACTGAGTTTGTTTCAAATGCTCTGAATCCGGCAAATGTATTAAGTGCAACCGTCAATGAAAAAGAAAAGATCTGCAATGTGGTTGTACCGGACAATCAGCTTTCCCTGGCGATCGGCAAGGAAGGACAGAACGCCCGTCTTGCTGCACGTCTGACCGGATGGAAAATTGATATCAAGAGTGCCAGCCAGGCCAGTGAAGCCGAAAAGGCGGAACATGAAAAAGCTGCAGCTGCCAAAGAAGCGGATTCTGTCAAAGAGGATGCAGTCAAAATAACAGACAGTCTGGAGGAAATCTCCATTGACGGGCTGGAACTGGATGAGTTTGATGATCTCAATGTCGATGATCTGGATATACTGGATGATTTGAAGTAAGGGGAATCATTTTGAAAGCTAGAAAAATTCCGATGCGCATGTGTGTCGGCTGCCGCGAGATGAAAGAGAAAAAAAGCCTCCTGCGCATCGTCAAAAACGCGGAGGGCGATATTTCCTTCGATAAAACCGGGAAAGCATCAGGACGCGGTGCTTACATCTGTCGAAGCCGGGAATGTCTGATGAAGGCACGGCAACAGCGGCAGCTGGAACGGGCTCTTGAAACCCGGATCAGTGAGGAAATCTTTGACAGACTTGCAGAGGAAATTAATGAATAATACAAATGCATTTTTCGGTACGCTTGGACTTGCCATGCGGTCCGGACAGGCGGTTGTCGGAGAACCAAAGACCAGAGCACTGGTTTCCGGAGGAAAGGCAGCGTTGGTCCTGATCGATGAAACGGCATCAGCAAACACGGTCAAAACAGTCCTTGACAAATGTCGGTTTTATGGTGTTCCTGCCGTCAGAACGGCTGAGGGTCGCCTTGGAACAGCGATCGGACGACCGGCGTGTATGATTGTCGGAGTCTCAAAAGGCGGGCTTGGAGAATTGCTTTACAAAAAGGTCGTGGAAAACAAATTTGATGAAATACACTTGGAACTCAACGACGAACAAAAACAGGCAAATTTGTGAATTGCGGGGGTGCAATTGCTGAATGGCGAAGAAGATTCAAGAATTAACGAAAGAACTCCACCAGAAATCGGTCCAACTCCATACGGACGTCACCAAAGCAAAAGGTGCGGCTGAAAAACTGCTGTCCGATCTGAAAAAGATCGAAGCGGGATTTGTTCAGAAGGAGGAGGCTGAGATTGCTGAGCAGAAAAAGCGGGTAATCCAGTCCCAGAGCAAGGCATGGACTATGCCGGATGATGTCGTTGAGGAGAATTCTGCCAAGGCAGAGCCCGTGGAAATGCCCGCGGCACCTGCCAGGCCAGAACAGCCGGTCAGTGAACCGAAAGCACCGGCAGCCGAGGAAAAGAAACCGGTCGAGCAGAAACCCCGCGAGGAGAAAGCCGAGAACGCAGAGAAGACCGAGACGGTACAGCAGAGTGCAGAGGCAAAGAAAGACACACCTGCTCCGGAAAGTCGTCCTGTTCAGCCTGTCCAGTCCGAGCAGGCACAGGATACGGTTCGTCCCGTTCAGAATCAGCAGAGTAGCGAAAACAGTCTGACGCATCCTGCTCAGCGGACTGAGGAAAACACCCAGACTCCTGCGCAGCCGGTTCAGGGGAATACTCAGCGTCCTCTTCAGCAGACTCAGGGAAATACCCAGCGTTCTCAGCAGCCGGTTCAGGGAAATGCTCAGCGTCCCGGACAGCAAGCTCAGGGAAATGCTCAGCGTCCTCTGCAGCAGGGTCAGGGTAATACCCAGCGCTCCGGGCAGCAGGGGCAGGGAAATGCTCAGCGTCCTCTGCAGCAGGGACAGGGAAATGTTCAGCGTCCCGGACAGCAGACTCAGGGAAATATCCAGCGTCCTGGACAGCAGGGTCAGGGATTTGTCCGTCAGGGCCAGCAGGGTCAGGGATTTGGACCGCGCCAGGGTCAGCAGGGTCAGGGCTTCGGACCGCGCCAGGGTCAGCAGGGTCAGGGCTTCGGACCACGCCAGGGTCAGCAAGGCCAGCAGGGTGGCATGAGACCTGGAAACGGACCTCAGAACCGTCCGACAGGTTCAAGAATGAAACCGAAAGCGGCCGAACCGGATATCATTCCGTCTATCGAGAAAGAGCGCGTTTCCAATTACGATCCCAACAAGAAACTGCGTCAGCGTCAGCATGATCCTGAGCATCAGGTTAACAAAAACCGCAAGCAGCTTGCCCGTGAAAGCGGTTACAATGATATCGATGATGAAGTAGTACGCGGCCGCAGAAAGAAACAGAGCAAGCAGGATAAGCAGCAGAAAATGGCGCCGATCAAGATTGAAACCGCCTATATGACAGCGGAGACAATTACGGTCCGCGACCTGACTGAGCGCATCGGCAAACCCGCCGGTGAGATCATCAAGAAACTGATGCTCCTCGGTATTATGGCAACAATCAATCAGGAACTGGATTTTGATACTGCATCCCTTGTTGCCTCCGAATTCGGTGTCACGCTTGAAATGAAGCTGGATAAAACAGCGGAAGATGCTCTCTCTGCGGAAAATATTGAGGACAAGGAAGAGGATCTCCAGCCGCGTCCGCCGGTCATTACGGTTATGGGCCATGTTGACCACGGCAAGACATCCCTGCTTGACTATATCCGGAAAACCAAAGTGACAGACGGTGAGGCTGGCGGTATCACACAGCACATCGGTGCATATGTGGCACAGGTCAACGGCCAGCAGATTACCTTCCTGGATACACCTGGTCACGAAGCTTTCACAGCCATGCGTGCACGCGGCACCCAGGCAACAGATATTGCCATTCTGGTCGTTGCGGCTGACGATGGCGTCATGCCCCAGACCATTGAGTCCATTCATCACGCGCGTGCTGCCAAGTGTCCTGTCATCGTAGCAATCAACAAGATTGATAAGCCAGGCGCAGATCCTGATCAGGTTATGCAGGGGCTGACGCAGTACGAGCTCGTTCCGGAGGCATGGGGCGGCGATACGATCATGGTGCCTGTTTCTGCCAAGACCGGTGAAGGTGTGGATGACCTGCTTGAAAACGTCCTGCTGCTGGCAGATATGCTGGAGTTGAAGGCGAACCCGAACAGGAAAGCCCGAGGCGTCATCATCGAGGCAAAGCTGGATCATTCCCGCGGCCCGGTTGCAACAGTTCTCGTGCAGAACGGCACACTCAATGTCGGCGACATGGTCGTTTCCGGAAGTTCTTTCGGACGCGTACGTGCCATGATCAACAGCCGGGGCGAGCGCGTCAAGTCTGCTCCTCCTGCCACGCCTGTTGAGATCGTCGGATTCGGCGATGTACCGGATGCCGGTGAGGAACTCATCGCGGTTGAAGATGAAAAGCTTGCACGTCAGGTGGTTCAGGAGCGCGCAGCTAAAGTACGTGCATCCATGACCAAGAACAGTTCTGCTTCTTCACTGGAGGAACTCTACAGCAAACTGGCAGAGGGCGAAGTGAAGGATCTGAACATCATTATCAAAGCCGATGTTCAGGGATCTGTCGAGGCAGTCAAGCAGTCGCTTGAAAAGCTCAGCAATGACAAGGTGCATGTAAAGACGATTCACAGCGGTGTCGGCGGCGTCACAGAGAATGACGTCATGCTGGCCGGAATTGACGGTGCCATTATTATCGGGTTTAATGTTCGCCCGGATGCCAAAGCCCGTGAAGCGGCACAGCGCGATGGAATTGATATCCGGTATTACCGTATTATTTATCAGGCAATTGAGGATATTGAAAAAGCCATGAAGGGCATGCTCTCACCGGAGTTCAAGGAAAATCTCCTTGGGCACGCCGAGGTCCGCGATGTATTCCGGATTACCGGTGTGGGTACCATCGCCGGCTGCTACGTCACAGACGGAAAGATCCAGCGCAATGCACAGGTTCGTCTGCTCCGTGACAATGTGGTTATCTTTGAGGGCAAACTTTCCTCTCTGCAGCGCTTCAAGGATTCCGTCCGTGAAGTTGCGGAAGGGTATGAATGCGGTGTCGGACTTGAAAACTACTCAGACATCAAGAATGGCGATGTGGTTGAATGCTTCCTGATGGAGGAAATAAAGGCAGACTAATGCCTTATTTCTCCGACAGAAACGACAGAATCGATAAAAGGCACGTTTGGAAAACATACCGGACGTGCCTTTCTTTGAAAGGATTATTATGTCAGTACAGCAGTTTGAACGGACAGACCGGATTGCATCCGAGCTGAGGCGTGAGGTGGAAAAGATTATCCGCGAGGAGGTCCGGGACCCCAGAACGGACTGTCTTTTTTCCATCACGCATGCCGAGGTAACCCGGGATCTTCGTTATGCAAAAATCTATGTAAGTGTGCTGGAAGAAGATAAACGTCAGCCGATGATGAAAGCGCTCAAAAGTGCAGCAGGCTTTATCCGGCACGCAGCCGGTCAGAAAATACAGCTACGATATACCCCCGAGCTGATTTTCTACCTGGATACGTCCATTGAATATGGAGTTCATATAGCAGAAATCCTGAATCAGGTGAACAAGGAGACAAAGGATGCCAATTGAGAGTAAGGATATCTGGCTTCAGCATATTACGACCGGCCAGTCTTTTCTCCTCATTTCGCACGTCAGTCCGGACGGAGATACCATAGGCTCTGTCCTTGGACTTCGTCTTGCCCTTCTTTCTATTGGAAAGAAGGTCAGTATTGTCTGCGACGGAGAAATCCCGTCGGGTATGCGTTTTCTGACAGGCAGTGCTGCCTATCTGAAACCGGACCAGGTAACATCTTCCTATGATACCGCCATTGCAGTTGACGTTAGTTCACCGGAACTGCTGGGCGATGCCATTTCGCTCTTTGAGAAAGCCTCTGTACAGATGGTCATCGATCATCATGCAACAAATCCCGGATTTGGTGAAATCTGCTGGATTCGCAGAGGCGAGGCCGCATGCTGTCAGATTGTATACGACGCACTCCGGGAACTGGGGATAAAGCTGACATCTGAAATAGCAGAATGCCTATTACTGGGTCTTTCCACAGATACCGGTCATTTCCAGTACAGTAATACGACCGCAGTAACGATGGAAACAGCCGCTGATCTGGTAGAATCCGGGGCAGATATTGCCAAAGTGACCAGATACCTGTATCGCTCACAGCCCATGAAGCGGGTTCGTCTCATAAAAGCTGTCTATCAGAAAATGCGCTTTTCCTGCAATGGCAAGATTGGTCTGGTAGAACTCTCCCGGGAAGATATGGAACAGGCAGGCTGCACCTCCGCAGATCTTGACGGACTTGTCAATCTGCCGCTTGAGATAGAGGGAGTTCGTTTTGCCTTTCTGGCAAGTGAACGAGAAAAGGGAATCAAGATATCCCTGAGAGCAATGGAACCAGACACGGTCAATGATATTGCTGTTCAGTTCGGCGGAGGTGGACATGCACAGGCAGCCGGATGTACCCTTCGCGGAATGTCCCTCCAGGACGCTGCAGAGCAGGTACTTAAGGTGCTTGAGGCAAAGATATGAATGGATTTCTTTCAGTCTTGAAGCCACCGGGAGTATCCTCCGGTGCTGTTGTCGGTATGGTGAAAAGATGTCTGCCAAAGGGAACCCGGGTGGGTCACGCCGGTACACTTGATCCGGCTGCTGCTGGCGTTCTGCCGGTAATGGTCGGACGGGCGACTCGTCTGTTCGAATATACCACGGACAAAACAAAAACGTACATTGCCGAACTTGTTCCCGGTATCGAAACAGATACCCAGGATACTACAGGGACGATTACCAGCCGGGGCCGAAGCGAATTCAAACAGGAAGAAATTGAAGCGGTGCTTCCTTCCTTTATCGGACTGATTGACCAGATTCCGCCCATGTATTCAGCACTCAAACGCGACGGACAGCGGTTATATGAACTTGCACGAAAAGGAGAAGTGCTGGAACTTGAAGCCAGGGGCGTTCAGATTGAACGAATTCAGGTCCTATACAGGGAAAACAATCACTTTTTCCTTGAGGTAACCTGCGGCCGTGGAACATATATGCGAACGCTGTGCCACGATATCGGACGGGCACTGGGAAGCTGTGCCTGCATGGGAATGCTGATCCGTACGCAAGCGGGACCGTTTGCCATCAGTGACTGCCTCTCGGTTGAAAGCCTGAATGCAGACAGGATTCAGCAGGCTGTTCTGCCTTTGGATCTACCGGTTCTCGGATTTAAGGCGGTAGATGTAACCGGGCGCATATCAGAAAAGCATCTGCGTGCCGGAATGCCTGTTCCCTGCGAAGATGATATTTCGGAAAACGAACCTGTACGTCTTTACTGGCAGGGATTGTTCTGTGGAATGGCCCGCCGAAAAGGGGAAAAACTGACTTTTGATTGTATGCTTTTGGAGTGAAGCAATTTGAAGATTTATACACGGGAACTGGACTGGAACGGTGGCGAAACAGCCATTGCCTTTGGCATGTTTGACGGCGTTCATCTGGGACACCGGAAGCTGATTGAAACAACCTGCCGAGAAGCGGAAAAACGAGGTCTGACCTCGATGGTGTTTACGTTTTCAAATCATCCGCTCAGTATTATAGCCCCGGATCGAATTCCTCCGCAGCTCAATACGGAAGAAGAAAAGCTGACAGATCTTGAATCCTGCGGCGTATCTTCCGTTCTTCTGCGTACATTTGACCGGGAGTTTGCAGACCTCAGCGCAGATGCCTTTATTCACAGAATTGTAAAAACACTGCATCCCCGGGTTTTTGTCATCGGCTTTAACTATACCTTTGGCGCAATGGGATGTGGCAGGGCAGAGGATATGCGGGAACTGGGCAGAGAACTCGGAATTGACACATGCATTGTGGACCGGGTTCAGCTGGAAGGGGAGACGGTTTCCTCAAGCCGCATCAGAGCTGCTCTGGCTGAGGGCAATGCAGCTCTGGCAAATACCATGCTGGGTCATCCGTACCGGATTACAGGAACAGTTGAACGAGGAAAACACCTGGGTCGGACGCTTGGATTTCCAACAGCCAACCTTGCCTTCCCGTCCACTAAACTCATCCCGAAATACGGCGTTTATGCATGTCGGGCCCGTATCGGGAATACCAGCTATGCGGCAGCAGTCAATGTTGGAAAGCATCCGACTGTACCTGAGGGAAAACCGACTATCGAAGCTTTTCTGATCGACTACCCCGGAATGTCGATCTATAATGAAACACTGACACTGGAGTTTCTTCATTTTATCCGGCCGGAACGCCGGTTTGAATCATTGGAAGCACTGACGGAGGAAGTCCTGGCCAATTGCCGTCAGGCAGCAGAGCTGCTTGCAGCAGAACATAATTTCTGAAATCAGTTCTATTCAGAACACAAATGGAAGAACGTAAAAAGGCAGCCTCTGCTTTTTCATTGGAATTATTGAAACGAGACA
>CACXHF010000324.1 GCA_902767305.1 uncultured Eubacteriales bacterium | reverse complement strand
TTGTGGCTTCCTGATACTTTCGAATAAACAGCATGTATATGAAATAGACCAGAACAGCCAGTGCGGCTGCACATCCGATAAAGTCCGGATTCCCGGTAAACAGCCTGCCGAACTGATAGATCATCAGGCTGACGGCATAGGCAAATCCACACTGATATCCGATGGCAAACCAGGTCCAGCCCGCATTGTTCATTTCACGTTTGATGGCGCCGATGGCTGCAAAGCAAGGGGCACACAGCAGATTGAACACCAGAAATGCGTAGGCGGAAATTCCGGTGAAAGCTGCCGCCAGATTTACGTAGGCATCTGTCCCGCCGTAAAGAATTCCCATTGTCCCGACGATGTTTTCCTTGGCAACGAGACCGGTAATGGAAGCCACTGTGGCCTGCCAGGTGCCAAATCCAAGCGGAATAAAGATCCAGGCGATCAGATTGCCGATTCTGGCCAGAACAGAGAATTCAAGCTCATCCTCAGTCAGCATGCGGAATACGCCGTCAGCTGTTCCAAAGCGGCTCAGGAACCAGATGACGATGGTGGAGAGGAGAATGATTGTTCCGGCTTTCCGGATGAAACTCCAGCCGCGTTCCCACATTGAGCGGAGAACATTTGTGAAGGACGGCCAGTGATAGGGAGGCAGTTCCATGACAAATGGCGCTGGCTCACCGGCAAAACGACGGGTCTTCTTCAGCATGATGCCGCTGATGATAATTGCTGCCATACCGATAAAATAGGCACTGGTTGCTACCCAGGGAGATTTATGGAAGATCGCTCCGGCGATCATCGAGATGAACGGCACCTTCGCGCCGCAGGGAATGAATGTCGTGGTCATGATGGTCATACGGCGGTCTCGTTCATTTTCAATCGTCCTCGAGGCCATGATGCCCGGAACACCGCAGCCGACGCCAATCAGCATGGGAATGAACGACTTGCCGGAAAGGCCGAATTTACGGAAAACCCGGTCCAGAACGAATGCAATGCGTGCCATATAGCCACATGCTTCCAGAAAAGCAAGAAGGAAGAACAGAACCAGCATCTGCGGAACAAACCCGAGCACTGCGCCGACACCGGCTACAATTCCGTCCAGAATCAGACTCTTCAGCCATCCGGCGACATTGATTCTGTCAAGCAGTTCTTCAACAAGAACGGGGATACCTTTGATCCAGATTCCATAATTGGCTGGATCCGGGGCGCCGATGGAAGGCTTGTATCCCTGCTCCGTGCTCAGGAACTCCGCAACTGCATTCCGCAGATCTCCTTTGCCTGTGTCTGGATGCTCTTCCGTCTCAAGCGTCTCTTCATCCTGAGTGACATACATCACGCTTGCATCTTCCGGAACAGCATCTATCAGGTTTTTCAGGGATTCCTCTGGATTCTCCTCACTGATTTCAATTCCATATTTCGAAGCAAAAGCATCGATAATGGCATCCGTATCTCCGTAACGTTCCTCAGCTTCTTCAAACGCAGCAGTGCCATTTCCAAAGAGATGATAGCCATCACCGAAAAGGCCGTCATTTGCCCAGTCGGTTGCCGGAGTTCCGACGGCAACCATGGAAATCCAGTACACGACAAACATGATCAGGGCGAAAATGGGAAGACCAAGCCAGCGGTTCGTGACAACTTTGTCTATCTTATCCGAATTACTCAGACTGCCTGCATTATGTTTGCGGTAGCAGGAGTGAATCACAGTCGCAATATAGACGTACCGCTCATTTGTAATGATGCTTTCCGCATCGTCATCGAGCTCCGTTTCAGCGGCGCTGATATCGGCTTCGATATGCTTCATGGTTTCAGGCGGAATCCTGAGCTGCTCCAATACTTTGTCGTCCCGTTCAAAGATTTTAATTGCATACCAACGCTGCTGCTCTTCGGGAAGATCGTGAACCACCGCCTCTTCAATATGTGCAAGCGCATGTTCTACCGGACCGGAGAAAGTATGCTGAGGAATGGTTTTTCCACTGCGTGCTGCCTCAATCGCTGCGTTTGCTGCTTCCGTGATACCGGTACCTTTCAACGCAGAGATTTCGACTACTTTGCAGCCCAGTTTTTCAGCCAGATCGGCGGTATTCAGTTTGTCTCCATTCTTTTTCACGACATCCATCATGTTGATGGCAACGACAACAGGAACACCCAGTTCAACAAGCTGTGTAGTCAGGTAAAGATTGCGCTCCAGATTCGTGCCGTCAATGATATTGAGAATGGCATCGGGACGTTCGTTGATCAGATAATTCCTGGCTACGACTTCCTCCAGTGTATAAGGGGACAGACTGTAGATGCC
>CACXHF010000323.1 GCA_902767305.1 uncultured Eubacteriales bacterium | reverse complement strand
GTGCAAGATTGTCAATTGTTCAACTTACACGCGTGTAAAATTGTGCGAGTGTATTTTCCTTTGCCAAACTCCTCTATAGCAATCCCTTACTCCTATCCTAACACATAGGGGTTCTATCATTGTTGGATAGTCGTGCGACTGTGGATCCGTAAAACGATAGAACTGCGGCTCACCAGAACTTTTATCTTTGTGTTCATATGGCAGTAAGACTCATCAAATCTGAACGGAATTCACGGAAAACGCGGGTGGCGGCATATGTCCGTGTATGCGATTATACGAACTTTCGTATAATCGTATAAAGAAAATTATGCGAACTCTATGGTTATACGTAATTTCCTGCTGCCCGCAGCCCATGACAGATGTCTGCCCGACATTTCCTGCTTCCATGCCGGTCCTGGAACATCCCTGCCGGATATGCGGGATTGTGTGCGTCGCGTACAGGCAAATCAAAAGGAACGTTGTTTTCTTTTTTTCCCTGTGTTATGCTTGTCTCCGGTGAATTTCCGGATCTGCAGAAGGGAAAAAGACATGGTGGAACATGTCCATTCTGCCTCGCGCTGTTCCGTATCATGGAACGGCTCCATTCCTCCTTTCCTGCAGCCGGAGCAGGAATTCCCGTGCGGTTCTGCAGACACCTGAGCCATGATGCAGATGCATGGACAGGCCTCTGAATGAAAGCCGGCCTTGCTCAATGCAGCTTCATTATCTGCAGCAGTGAAGAATCTGAAACTGAAAAGAACCATTATTTCCGGCTTTTTTCAAAAGGAGTCGTCCGATGAGTAAAAGAAGAATCAAGCTGATCCATATTCTGCTGTTTTCATTTACGATAACCGCAATGGAACTGATCCTGGTCATCATGGGCAGCTGGCAGCTGGTCACGAAAGAATCCGAAGAAAGCGCTCAGTACCGGGTGCACAATATGCTCAGTGATACCATCGCGGCGCTGGAGGACTGGGCAGGCAGGCTGGAAAACGGCAGCGTCATCGCCAGCTCCTTTCCGGAAATTCAGGATTTCATGACCGGGGATGAACAGATCCGGGTCAGGCTGAAAAACAATGTTCGCGCCGAACTGGAAGCGTTTGTGTATTATGAACCCGGAGCTGTCTGTGCGTATCTGCGGACTGCAGACGGAACGGAGCTGTCCGCCTGTCCGGAAGTCAGTTATCAGAGCATTATTCCCTATCGGGTAAATCTGCTGGTTTCCCAGGATTATCCGATCCGGCAGCCGTTCCGGCAGCAGATTGTGACCGGCAGTTACACCATTGGAAACCACCGCTTTTTCGCAGTGCTGACGCCGCTATACCCCGAGACCTCTCCGCACACGGAAAGCAACTATCTGGGCACGCTCATTCTGATTGTGGATGCAGACGCCATGCGCGGCTTCATTCCGGACAGCGCACAGGAAAACATCCTTGTGGAAGATGCCGCTGGAATCCTGCTGGACAACGTGAAAATCCGGGAGAGCAGGAAAAGCGCCGGAAACGATGCCGTTCTTTCGGCAGCGGTCAGTCATACCAGTTGGGTCGTCTCCGTCCCCTCAAGGCTGTCGGATACGGCTGACACCGCTCACCGGATTGTGCGGATCTGCCTGTTCTTCGGAATCGGAAGTGTGGTATTCCTGCTTCTGCTGATGCTGATCCAGTATCGGCAGATCGTCGATCCCATCCAGAAGCTGACGGAGCAGGTGGATCACGTGAATCCTGAAACCACCGCGGTACTGCCGCCGGATCGGGGCTTTGCCGAGCTTCGGACGCTTACTGACAGTATGAACGGGATGCTGAACCGCCTGCAGCTTATGAATGAACAGATGATCAATGACCGCCTCCGCTATTATGAAGACAGGATCACCTTCCTGCAGGCTCAGATCAACCCGCATTCCTTGTACAATAATTTCGAATGCATTCGCGGCATGGCCGCTCAGGGCGCAAATGAAGAGATCCGCGAACTGACTACCTGTCTGGCCAGAATTTACCGCTACTGCTGCAAGGGTGAGACAAGGGTCCGGCTGGAGGAAGAGGATAACTGCCTCATGTACTACCGCCGGGTTCTGGAACTGCGCTACGCCGGTGCGTACAGAATCGAAACGCAATTTGCACCGGAAACCACAAACGCCCTGATCCCGCGAATGATTCTGCAGCCGCTGGCGGAAAACGCGGTTCAGCACGGCATGATCGCCGCAGGCAAAAAGAGCGGCACGGTGACCATCCGTTCCAAAGCAGAAAACGGCCGCCTGATTCTGCAGGTGATGGACGACGGCAGCGGCATGGATACCGTGACACTGTCCCGTTACAACAGCAGCATTGCCCTGCATGATGACGGAACCCACAGCCATATTGGCATTACAAACGTGCTGCGACGGTTGAACATGATTTACCACCGGGAAGCCCCTCAGGATATCCGGCCTCTGGCATGCTTTGAAAACATGCCGCAGGGCGGCCTGCTCATTACGATTGATATCCCCCTGATCATTTCGTGAACGCTCCGTTTCATCTGACTGCCTCCCCGTCATCCCGTGAACAATTGTGAAAGAAACAGCGGAATACATTCATTCCGCTGTTTCTTTCCTGCAGGGATCATTGGACAAATGGCGGGTACCTGGCGATGACAGGCGCCGCAAAGCAGGATTCGTCCTGCACGCTGAACACAGGGACAGCCGGAAGTCCGGCATCTGTTTCCGGCTTTATCCGTGTTTTCTGCATACCGTTTCAGTAAATGGCCCCTGTCCGTATTATTCCGATTCCGCTGTCAGGGACTAAATTGCGACAGTTTTGAAGCATACCAGGACGCCATCTTAACAGTTTAACA
The DNA here is from genome assembly GCA_902767305.1 of uncultured Eubacteriales bacterium. Classification (GTDB taxonomy): domain Bacteria; phylum Bacillota; class Clostridia; order Christensenellales; family Aristaeellaceae; genus Ventricola. The sequence goes on along the minus strand of CACXHF010000323.1, from coordinate 414 downwards.
TCATAGCAGGACATCCAGGCCGACAGCAGGACGTCATAAAAAAGGACTCCGGTTGACGGCTTGAGATCGAGACCGGACTCTCCTGAATGAAGTCTGCCTGAATCCGACAAAGGAACAGAGAGAAGCCGAAAGGCTTCGTAAACAAGCCAGAATTAAGGAAAGGCATAGCAGGTGACTCTCTGTTAACACAGGCATCCGAGTCAATCAATCCCTCCAAAATGAAGGAAGCCCTTTAGTTACTATATGATTTCGGATCTGTTATGCAGGCAGATTGGCCTGGCTTGAGGCCCGCCGGAGGCATGAAGCAGACTATGTTATCATAGAGACTCCGTCCTCCCCGTGAGATAATGGGATTCCGATTTGAGACGCCTAAGCTCTGCAGGCATTTCGACTGGAATCGGCACGATCTATGAT
>CACXHF010000322.1 GCA_902767305.1 uncultured Eubacteriales bacterium | reverse complement strand
GGCACTTCCAGGGGAAACGGGTGACGGGCGGCTTTGTCAGCGTTTCCCGGCGGACCTTCTGGACGGGGCAAAATTTGTCCTGCCTGAAAATCCGCTGCCATTTATCCCTTTCGGACGTGCGCAAAGCCGGTCGGATACAGCAGAGTTTCTGAAAAAAGTTCCTCTGCCGCAGGAAATACGGGCACGCCTCCCAGTGCTTGTCGACCGGAAAGGCGATGTTCTCTGGCTTGCCGGTGTACGACCGTCCGAACAGATTCGTTCAGATTCCGGACCGGGAATCCTCATTCATTTTGACCATGGAATGGATATTCCGAGGATTACAGACACCGCCTGCAGGTACAGGCAGATCTGAGAAAAAACACTGCCAACAGATACCGGATCTGACAGATGTCTGAAAAAAACCGATGGGACACAGCCGGTATTGAAGATATGAACAGCAAAGAAACTGCTGTGCCAATTGACAACATACAAAGATCTAAAAGGGGGATGTAAAATGGATACGACCTCAAAGCTTTATCAGGATATTGAAAACGAACTGCTGATACCCAGGGAAAAGATTGCAGAGCGCGTACGTACTCTGGGTGAACAGATCACTCAGGATTATCAGGACCGGAATCTGGTAGTGGTCAGCATCCTGAATGGTTCTGTCCTGTTTTTTGCCGATCTCATCAGGGAGATTGATTTACCTCTGACCATTGATTTCATGCAGGCTTCCAGTTACGGTGATTCAACCAGGTCTTCCGGTTTTGTCCATATTAAAAAAGACCTGGACCGCAGCGTTGAAGGAAAAGATATCCTTCTGGTCGAAGATATAGTGGACAGCGGTCGGACGCTTTCCTATCTTAAAACCATGCTGAAAAAACGGGGGGCCAGTTCAATCCGCATTGCAACGCTGCTGGATAAGCCTGAAGGACGTCAGGTGGATATGGAAGCAGACTATGTTGGGTTTATTATCCCCAATGCGTTTGTTGTCGGTTACGGACTGGATTATTCGGAACGATACAGGAATATTCCGGATATCGGCATTCTTCGTCCACGAGTTTATCAGGAATAACACACAGTATTTGGAGGCGTGTCCCGTTTGAATAACAACAATAAATACGAACGCAACTTAATCTTTCCGCTGGCTCTCATACTGATATTCCTTGTCATATCTCAGGTTGTATCGAATATGATGCTTACCAGAAACAAGGGAATGCAGATCGAAAGCAGCAAGCTTCTGGGGTATATCGACCGGGAAATGGTCGATGCAGTGGCGATTGAGGGAACGACAGCGTTTGCGCATCTGAAAGAAAGCGCTATTCCGCTGCCAGAGTTTTCCGAATCAAGATATGATCTTTCTGCTGTTATCGGCAGCGATTTTGTACTGAACTGCCGGCAGATTGCAGCCAGAAAAAAAGCTGTACCCCTCGAGCAGGTCAGCACACTGGATCTCGGGTATGATCTGTACTATATCCGAAACAATACACCGGTCTGGCTTCTTGAAATGATTCCCTACCTGATCACCGTACTCCTGCTGATCGGTTTCTGGTTTTTCATGTTCCGCCGGCAGGGCAGTGCCGGACCCATGATGGGTTTCGGACACAGCCCGGCGAAAGTCTATGAGAGCCGCCGGAGCTCGATTCGCTTTGCCGATGTGGCTGGAGCCGTGGAGGAAAAAGAGGAAATGATGGAACTGGTTGATTTCCTCAAAAATCCGAAACGTTTCACCAATGTGGGTGCCCGGATTCCCAAAGGCGTCCTGCTCGTTGGCCCTCCTGGAACCGGAAAAACCCTGATGGCCAAGGCGGTTGCTGGTGAGGCAGGTGTGCCGTTCATGTCGATTTCCGGCTCTGACTTTGTCGAAATGTTCGTCGGTGTCGGTGCCAGCCGTGTCCGGGATCTTTTTGAACAGGCCAAGCGTCATGCGCCGTGCATTGTTTTTATCGATGAAATTGATGCCGTTGGTCGCCGGCGGGGAGCCGGACTGGGCGGCGGACATGATGAACGTGAGCAGACTCTCAATCAGCTTCTGGTTGAAATGGACGGTTTTGCCCCCAACGAAGGGGTCATTGTACTGGCTGCCACGAACCGAAAGGACATTCTGGATCCGGCACTGTTGCGTCCGGGTCGTTTTGACCGCCAGATTTCCGTAGGACTGCCGGACGTTCGGGGACGTGAAGCAATATTAAAAGTACACAGCCATGAAAAGCCTCTGGCGGATGATGTCGATCTTTCAGTCGTCGCCAAAAGGACACCTTACTGCTCAGGTGCAGATCTCGAAAACATCATGAATGAGGCTGCTATTCTCTGCGCACGATCCGGTAATACGAAAATCAGTGCCCGCAATATCAGGGATGCCATTGAACGTGTGCAGATGGGCCCGGAGAAGCGGAGTCATGTCGTTTCAGACGCTGACAAGCGTCTAGTAGCCTATCATGAAGCAGG
>CACXHF010000321.1 GCA_902767305.1 uncultured Eubacteriales bacterium | reverse complement strand
TTATCTGGGTGCTTACCACCTTCTATTTCCCATATGCGTTTATTACGATCAGCCGGGCGATGGAAAAAATGGATCCGTCACTGGAGGAGGCAAGCCGGATCAGCGGTGGAACGCCGCTGAAAACGTTGTTTACAATTACTCTGCCCATGATGATGCCGTCTCTGATTGCCGGTGCGTTGCTGGTATTCGTAAGCGCAGCCAGCTGTTATGGCATTCCGTCGATTATCGGAAGTCCAGGACGCGTGCATACGGTGACGACTCGGATTGTGGAATACGTTTCACTCGGACAGCAGGGACTCAATGATGCAACCGGCATGGCGGTGTTCCTGATGGTGATGGCAGTGGTGATTCTGTTTATCTCTGACGTAGTTCTGGCAAAACGTCAATACATCACGGTCTCGGGAAAGTCTGTTCGGCCGGCGATTGTCGACCTGCGGCGCTGGCGGATTCCACTGACAGTTCTGGTTTCTCTCTTTGCAGTTGTTGTGGTGTTTATTCCCTTTGTGACGATTTTTACCACTTCGTTCAAAATTGATGTGGGAAAAAGCGTATTGAATTCGGAAAACTTTACGTTGACCAACTGGCAGACTGTTTTCGGACGTGTTGAGACGATGAACTGTCTCAAAAATTCTTTGATATATGCATCGGTGACAGCGACGATTGGTATTGTCATAGCCTGCACCATGAGCTATCTTCTTCAGAGAACGAAGATCAAGGGTCGGAAAATTCCGGATTTTCTGATTACCCTAGGCTCAGGAACGCCATCGGTTGTCATAGCTCTTGGCCTGATCATGACCATGAAGGGAAACTTTGGCATAAATATTTACAACACGGCCTATATCATGATCATTGCGTACATGATCAAGTACCTGATGATGGGAATGCGCACGGTTGTTTCAGCTATGAGCCAGGTGCATGCATCTCTTGAGGAATGCAGTCAGATATCCGGTGCAAGCTGGACCAGAACCATGTTCAGAATTACCGGCCCGCTGATCTTTCCCAGCATTGCAGCTGGCTGGTTCCTGATTTTCATTCCGAGCTTTTATGAACTGTCCATGACGACACTGCTTTATTCCAGCACGACCAAGACGATCGGATTCCAGCTCTATGAATACTGGACATTTACCAGTCAGCCTATGAGCTGTGCATTGGCATTCGGAATTCTGCTGATCGTCGTACTGCTGAACTTTGTGCTGAACCGTCTTACAAAAGGCGAGTTTTCTATCTGAGCAGCCAATACAGTACCTTAACGGCATCTGCTGGACTGATTTACGACAGAAAACAGAATATTTGCTTCTTATCGTCAAAAACGCAGCTCATACAATGAGCTGCGTTTTGAGTATGGAAAACAATGCGGGTACATCTCCTGGCAGAGCTGTTTCTGAATGAGGAACAACAGGTGTTTATGAACAGTACATCGAAAGTCTGATGAAATTGAGAGGGCTGCAAATGATTCTCAGGAGGTTCAAAAAAAGATTATATGGCGCCGAAAGTATATTATAATGATACAGAATGCCACATATCTGCAAAAATATCAGCGGATAATGTGAATCATTCAATGAACCAAAAGAGAATGAAGAAAAACATATGACACCGACAACAGCTATGATTATGATGGGGATATATATCTGATTTATCCTTACGTCTTGGTTTATTCTGTGGTGGATGCACTCCGGATTTGAATAAGATACTGGCAATCTTATTGACGCATGGATGTCCTAAATGATCGAACAGGGTAACCAATATATTGATGATGACGAGGATAAAAGACCGCTTCACAGGCACAGGTGTAAGTACTGCGATCATTGCTGGACAAGTTCTGAGTCCCCTAACTTATGTCCGAACTGTGGGAAGAGCATGCAGTCGGATAGAAGGATGAATAAATGATCAAATGAGGCTGCTCTGCTCAGATAATAAGCAGAGCAGCCTGGAATATCCGTTCAGACCGGGCTTCAGCTTGAACCAAAGAAATATGGAGGATGTAAATTCAGACGATTGAACGATATCTGAGTTGAAAAAGAGCGCGGTGATTCAAATACCGAAAGAGAATGATGATCCGACAGGACTTCAGCTACCTAAGTTTGAGGAGAGTTTCGTCCATGAACATCTACATCTAAAACGGAGGTATCTTCAATCTGAAAACGAAAACCGCTTGCAGAACAGGACGATGCATCAGATCATTGATGGTCTGCCAGGAACAATGAAAAGCCAGAAACTCCAGTAAACGAAAAAAGGAAGGAACTGAGTAATTTATTTTATATCTAAAAGCTGATCAATCTGATATAATGTTGAAGCCGTGGATCTGGGTTCGACTTCAGAAATGGAGGACTTGAATCCGGAGGCAGAACGTAAAGATGCGAAAGAGACTTCCTTAAAACGGGAGAACAATAAAAGACAGCTGCTACGCATACTAGATGACAGCGGGAAAAATCCTTTGATTTGTGGAATCTGTGGTATAGAATCCTGAGTGACAGAAGAAACTGACGGCACAAAGTCAC
>CACXHF010000320.1 GCA_902767305.1 uncultured Eubacteriales bacterium | reverse complement strand
TGCCGTTGTCCGGCGGTCCGTATCATCCACGCCCTTAATCTGAACCATTTCCATTTCCATGGAACTGCCCTCGGCCATATAGACCTCCGTGCCGGGGTTCAGAATCCGTTTTCCCTTGCCGCTGCCGGATCCGTAGTGCTTTTCCACATAACGCACCCGGGCATTCTTTTCCAGGTAAAACCGGTGAATGCCGTCATGCTCGGAATCATCCCCGCCGCAGTTGTCAATGCCGCATCCGGCAACAATCACCACATCGCAGTCCTCTCCGATGTAAAAGTCATTGTATACCACTTCCTTGAGTCCGCTCTGCGTCATGACGACCGGAATATGCACACTCTCATTTTTCGTGCCGGGCTTGATGCGGATGTCAATGCCGCTGACATCCGTCTTGGGGATAATCTCGATATTCGCCGTGGACTGACGTCCGGCAGCTTTTGAATTCGAGCGGATATTGTAAGCGCCCTCGGGAATCTCATGGAGATCTGCTACCTCTCTCAGAAGACGCATCTGAATCTCATCCAGTTTCAGCATGGAATTACCTCCTCCTGGCAGGCATCTGCCTGCTCCCTCTCTCTATCCTCTGACGGCGCATTACATCGACTTGATGCAGGAAGGCATCGCCGAAGCCGTACCGATCAGTGCAGGGAGAATCTCATCCTTTGATCCCTGCCGCTCCAGCTGTCCGTCCTTGATGACGACAATCTCATCCGCGATATTCATGATCCGTTCCTGATGCGAAATGATCAGAATGGAGCTTCCCTTAATATTTTCCCGCATCCGCTGGAACACCTGAATCAGATTCTGAAAACTCCACAGATCAATGCCCGCCTCCGGCTCATCGAATACTGACAGCTTTGTCGCTCTGGCCAGAACCGTCGCAATCTCAATGCGCTTCAGTTCTCCTCCGGAAAGACTGCTGTTAACCTCACGGTCAATATAATCCCGTGCACACAGTCCGACCTCCGAAAGATACTCACACGCGCTGGCGGCGGAAAGCTGCTTTCCGGCAGCCAGACGAATCAGATCAAGTACCTGAATTCCCTTGAAACGGACGGGCTGCTGAAAGGAAAATCCGATCCCGGCCCGGGCACGTCTGGTAATGTTCCAGTCGGTAATATCCTCTCCGTTCAGGTAGATTTTCCCGGATGTGGGCATTTCGATACCGGCAATCAGTTTCGCCAGCGTGGACTTTCCTCCGCCGTTCGGACCGGTAATAACCACCAGTTTTTCGTCCGGCACTACCAGGCTGATATCACGGATGATTTCCTTGTTCACATCATCCTTTGCATTGTAGGAGATATTTTTCAGTTCCAGCATTCCACTCATCCTTCTCTTGTCCCGATTCGGCTTTCTCGCCTTCGGACGGTCTTATTATAACAGATTGAATCCGAAATTCTTTGATTAAAATCAATTTCAAGAAAATTCTTTCTGCTTTTTTCCGCAGAAAAACCGGATCCCCGTTACACAGCAGGCAAACCGGCATCTGTCATTATACTGGTTAACCCGTTCCTTGTCCAGTCTAATTGCCGGAGTCCGCGTGCCCTGTCCGGATAAAGCATCTGGCCGTCCCCGTGCCGCATTTTCCGGACCGGCAAATGCCGTCCAGTTCACGGAACCGTGCAGCACCTGCATTGTTTCCAGCTGCATCCGGCTCTGCCGTGCATGGAAAAATACGGCTGCAGAAACAAAAAAACAATTTTCTCCGGGATTCATTCGCAGTATAATAGGGACAAAGACTGATAGCTGGGGGAAATTATGTTCTTTTTTCGTTCAAACATGTTTTATCTGCCGGAGATCGAAACCGGACGTCTGCTGCTGCGTCAGATCCGTGTCTCCGATGCAGCGGATGTTTTTGCTTACAGTAAGGACCCGGAGGTCGCCAGATACGTACTCTGGCCGGCACAGAAAGATATCCGGGAGGCAAAGGACTACTGCCGGGCAATGGTCCGTCAGTACCGGCTGGACGAACCCTCCAGCTGGGGCATTATCGACCGGTCATCCGGTCACCTGATCGGAACAATCGGGTACATGGATTATGATTCCGGAAACCGGAGTACGGAAATCGGCTATTCGCTGGCCCGCTGGAAGTGGAATCAGGGCATCATGACCGAGGCACTCCGTCAGGTCATCCAGTATACCTTTTCTGAAATGGAGATTAACCGGATTGAAGCACAGCACGAAACGGAGAATCCCGCCTCCGGCCGTGTCATGGAAAAATGCGGCATGAAAAAGGAAGGCGTTCTGCGGCAGCGTCTGTACAATAAAGGACGGTTTGTGGATGTCTGCCTCTACTCGATTCTGCGCAGTGAGGCAGAACAGATGAAAAAAAACGGCTGATCAGCCGTTTTTTCCTTTATTGACTTTTTTTCTCAGCCACCCCCGGAGTCCCGCCGCAGCCATTCCCGCCGCCATTCCTGCCAGGACGTAAAGAACTGCCCATTCCGGTGCCCCGTGAGGGGCATAAACATATCCCTGAACGGTCCGGAACTGATGAACGCTGAATTCTGCCGCCCCCAGATGGAATCGGTTCAGAACAAGAAAAACCCCGTTCACAAGCAGAATTCCCAGTCCGTGATGCATCATGATCTCAAAGGTGTTCCTGGAGGCAAACAGCAGCGTCCGGCTGCGTGCCAGAAGCGGTGAGGCAATCCGTGCAACGCGGAGGTAGAATGCAATGGCCAGAAAACTGCCCAGATAAATACCTGCCGGACCGCAGGGGAAATACGAAAGGTCCGAAATCAGATAGGCATTCTCCGGAACGGCCGTCGTGAAAATCAGCCGGATCAGCACCAGTCCTGTCAGGTAAGGAACCGATGGACAGCGGTCCATCTGCTCAAGACGCTGCCTGTAGACAGCGCCAAGGGCATATCCGGGGAGCAGAATCAGGGCTCTGTATACCGGCACAAGCATCCCGGAGACCTCCCCGTTCCTTGAGAGAAGCACCGCAGCCGAGCCGGCTGCAAGAGAAAGCAGCAGCAGAAGGAGATCCGAAGCCGGAAAACGCCGCAGCAGGGAATACAGACACCGGTAAATCAGTTTCAGCAGGAACAGCGCACCGATGAACCAGGCACCCACGTTGTACACAAAATGCTGCCCGTCCAGAAGGGGCGCGGCAAAAAGGGTATAGAGTGAAAGCGGTTCACCCAGCGTCATGCCGAGAAATCTCCGCAGAAATGCCGCCAAAAGCCCATACAGGAGATTATACAGGTACAGCGGGAGGAGCAGATGCCGGAAGTCTTTTGAAACCGCTTTGCCGAAGGACCGTTCCGGATCAAAAAAGTATCCTGATCCGAAGGCAAAGAGGAGCATGTGAAAGGAATAATAGCGGAACAGCCCGCCAAAGTTCATCAGTTCTCCCTCAAGCGGAATATGTCCGTCCACCACAAAGAATATTGCCAGGAGATACAGGGCCCTGAATGTCCTGTTTTCTTCTTTTTCTGCCATGATTCAGTCCTCCATTCCGGATATATGCCTCCGCGTTCCTCTTTGCATCATATCACAGTTTCCGGGAAACTTCCACCTCCGTGAACTGTCCCTCCGGAAAATCTGCGCCGAAACCCTCGCTCCGATTCCGGGAATCTGCCGCCTGATTTTCCATTCTCTGTCTCTTTCCGTCCCGATAAACGGACGATGAATGCCTCAGACCTTACTGATTCCCTTCAATTTCATGATTTACATCAAAAATGGGTGTTTTAGATAAAAAACATCATTTTTGTCAGTAGACGTATTTTTTTCAAAAAGTATACTTAAAAAAAACAAAAGTGCTGAGGGGAGCAGCCACTGGAGGGGGTGTAATTATGGTGAAGTTTGGTGAACGCCTGAAAGAAGCGCGTAACGCCAAACATATGAGCCAGCAAGCTCTGGCCGATATCATCGGCAAGAGTTTGAATACCGTCGGGCTATACGAACGTGGTTTACGGCAACCCAGTCTTGAAACACTTTGTCTTTTAGCTGACACGCTGGAAGTTTCTGTCGACTATTTATTGGCCAGAACAAATAATCGGTATTCTTCATTTACGAGTTCGTCAGAAATGGATCTGGAATCCCGTATTTCACGAATCGAAAGCAAAATCGGCATTGAATAATCATATGTTAAAAGAAAGCCCCGGAGGGCTTTCTTTTTTTTCCTGCAAAAGGCACCGGTTATCCTCTCCGCCTGAGTCCCTTCGGATAATGGTTCTTGATGATCCCATCGGAGAATTTTCCCCATCCAAGAGAGATTCCTTCATACCGGAGGAGAACATATCCTTTTTCTGCAGGCTTCCGGAGGGTTTCACCGGACTGAAACCGTTCCATTTCCTCCCAGGTAAGTGCCAGAGAAGCGGCCGTTTCACCGGCGGAAAGCGCCATGCCGGCAGCATGATCCGGCTCGTAAACCCGACCCTGCAGATGACACAGTGCCAGTCCGGGTCTGAGACAGCACAGGCCGCTGAACATCTCCGGCCGGACCGATTCCGGCAGCAGCCAGACAATCTGCCCGTCTGAATACAGCCGTTCTGCAGGAAAACATTCCGGACGGAATACGTCAGGGAGTACAGGCAGCGCATTCCGGCGGTAACTGTTTCCTTTCTTCGGACGGTCACGGCCAGACTCCGGCGTTCCCTCAAAATGGAGCAGCGCAAGAAAATGCCCCTCGCCGCCCATTTCATGCGGATACAGATGCTGCATTCCCGACGGTGCCGGAGGCAGGCCCGGCAGCTGAAAGGAAACCGGAACAAACCCGGAATGCTGATCCAGAAACCGGCCGATCACCTCTTCATTTTCTGTCCGGTTAAAGGTGCAGGTCGAATAGACCAGTACACCGCCCGGTTTCAGCATGCGCGCCGCTTCCCGCAGAATATCCTGCTGACGCAGTGCACACTGTGCCGGACTGTTCTCATGCCACTGTGTTCTTGTCTCAGGATCCTTCCTGAACATTCCCTCCCCGGAACAGGGTGCATCGACCAGAATCCGGTCAAAAAAAGCAGGAAAACGCTCACTCAGACGTTCCGGAGTTTCACTGAGCACGAGACTGTTTCGGATTCCCATCCGTTCCATATTGGAAGAAAGAATTTTAGCCCGCGCCCGGCTGGGTTCATTGCTGACCAGCAGCCCCCGTCCCTGCAGGCAGGCGCCGATCTGCGTACTCTTCCCGCCGGGCGCCGCACACAGATCCAGAATACGCTCCCCGGGTCTGGCATCCAGCAGAGCCGCTGCACTCATGGCACTGGGCTCCTGAATGTAGTACGCCCCTGCGTCATGAAGCGGACTCTGTCCGGGACGCAGCGGATCCTCATAATAAAATCCGGATGCCCAGGAAACCGGAACGAGCAGGTCATATGCCCTGCTTTCCGTCAGTTTCTCCCCGCCGGCATGCCCGGCAAGATGCGCAGCGAGCCATCTGCGCTCCGCTTCCGGAGTTTCTTCGATCCCCTCCGCCTTTTTCAGAGGGTTCATCCGCAGGCCTTTTCTGGCCGGCATGTTCATTGCTTCCAGATAAGCAAAAAAGTCTGCTTCGCCAAGCAGACTTTTCATCTGTTTTAAAAAAGCATCAGGGAGTGAACATGCACTGCTTTGCATATTCAAACGATTTCAACCTCCGTTGCAGTGTTCTTTCCGGTCAGGACCGCACAGACCCGCCTGCTCTGCTCTTTTCCGGACTCGATCAGATACATCTGCCCAATTTCACAGGACGAATTGAAGACGGATTCCTTGGCTGTCAGAATGCAGAAAATATTTCTCGATGCATTGCTGACCATATTCCGGAATTCAATGCTGGGCGGGTTCAGCCCTTCCTTGCTCATCCGTCTGGCAAAACGGCGGTATGCCGTGTTCGCCTTTGCCGGATCATGAAAGACTTCATTTGACAGTACAATCTTGCAGATTCCTCTTTCGATACTGCTAGTCGTCTGATAACGTGCATCCCACTTCCGGTTTTTCGGCCAGGCAATCACCTCGACTGCCGTCTTCCCCGTTTCAAATGTTCTCAACTGCGATCCCTCCCTTCTCACCTGATCAAACAGGCTGCTCACAATGAAAAAATAGATACAGATTCCTGTAAACATTGTAACATAAAGAATTTGGAGTGGAAAGAAAAACGGGGAAAAACTAATAAAACTTATAAAAACAGTAGGTTCTAAATCAGTACTTTTTCACCGAAAAGTTCGATTTCCAGCGGTTCTCCGGAGAGCCGTATGACCCTGGAACCCTCCCGGTTCATCTCAATGCTCAGCAGTCTGCCCCGGTAACCAAGCCGGAAGGAAAGCGACTGCCAGCTCTCGGGCAGCTGCGGTTCAAAGGAGAGAACGTCCTTTATCCGCATTCCGGCAAATCCCTGCACGACGGCGAGCCAGTTTCCGGCCAGTGCGTACAGATGCAGTCCGTCTGCCGTATCCCCGCCCAGGTTATCCAGATCCAGGCGCGCCATCCGGTCAAAGAGTGTTTTCGCCTGTGCTGAATAACCGAGATGCGCTGCAAGAATGCTGTGCACACCCAGAGACAGCGGGGATTCATGTACCGTCACGGGCTCATAGAAATCAAAGTTCCGGCGGAGCATTTCCCTGTCTGTCAGATGCTCCAGGAAATACAGGCCCAGCAGCGTGTCTGCCTGCTCAATGAGACAGGAACGGAAAATCCGGTCCCGGCTCCAGTTCCGCGCGATCGGACGGTCGGAGAGGGGCACCTGAGCTGCAGTCATCCGTTCCCTGTCAAAATAGGTCTCCTGCTGCTCAAAGATCTTCCTGTCCGCATCACAGGGCAGATACATGCATCTGCTGATTTCCCGCATGCGGGCAATCTCCTCCGCCGTCACTCCGAGCTCCGCCCGCTTTTCCCCGGATACCTTTTCCAGTTCATCTGCGGTATACGCAAGCTCCCATGCCGTCATCCGGTTGGTATACCAGTTGTTGCTGACATTGCATTCGTATTCATTCGGTCCGGTCACGCCGTGAATCATGTACTGCTTTTTCCGTTCTGAATAATGGACGCGTCCCATCCAGAACCGCGCGATGCCGGTCAGCACATCAATCCCGTACGTCTCCAGATACGTCCTGTCTCCGGTATACCGGGTATAATTGAAAACCGCCCAGGCAGCCGCGTTGTTCCTGTGGATTCCCTCCGCCGCGATCCGCTGTTCCTCATGGCATTCAGCACCATTAAACGTTTTCGCCGGGAACAGCACCCCCGGCAGTTTCAGAGCCTCTGCATTCTGCCCGGCCTCAGCCAGATGCAGCCAGCGGTACCTGAGCAGATTCTGCGCCGCAGACCTGCCGGCCGCAGCCATGTAGACCGGCAGACAGAATGCCTCCGTCTCCCAGCTGACCGCGCCGCCGCCCGTAAACCCGTTCGCTCCGATGTTCAGACGTTCATCCTCCCCGTAATACGTGGAGAACAGCTGAAAAAGACTGAAGCGGACTGCCTGCTGAGCCTGTTCATCCCCATCGATGACCATATCCGCCTTTTCCCAGCGTCTTCCCCATTCACGTGCATGCTCCCGGATCAGCGGTTCGAATCCTTCATTGAGTGCTGCCGTAATACCCGATCTGGCACTGTTCAGGATCTCGCCTTCGTTATGGTCACGGCTGGTCGCGACGCAGACAAACTTGTCACAGCCGACAGAATCCCCCGGAACGAAGTCAAAGGACAGCTTTCGGACAATTTCGTTCTCATCTGCATCAGTCCGGTCTTTGACTACCTCACCAAAGGGAATCACGCCCATTGCCGCACTGACGGTAAACCGGGGAACGCCAAAGGCGTTTTCCCGGGTAACCGCGGTGATATAGGAAATATCCCCATCCTCATCCGCATCGGAAAACTCCCAGAGCGGTTCCTCCTCGTCAGACTCCTCCGCCGTCACCGCCGGCAGAAGGGTAATCCGGCAGGGATAATCCGCGGACACTCTGCAGCGGATGGCCAGGAGTTCCGGACGGACAGCCGACACGAAACGCTCAAACCAGACATTCACCATTCCGTCATCGCGTGAAATGGTAAATTCACGGACAAGCACGCCTCTTTTCATATCCAGCGTTCTTGTGAACATCTCCACCTGTTCCTCTGCCAGATCCACTTCTTCCTTGTCGATCCGGATCCGAAGAGAGATCGTGTTCAGAAAATCAGCCGCTTTTCCGGTATACGGAGGAAACTGCCTTGCTTCCTCCGTCTTCTCCGGAACCCATACACCTGCCAGATAGTTTCCTGCCAGATGATCCCCCGAATAGGTTTCCTCAAAGCTGCCTCTCATCCCCATATGGCCATTTCCGATGGACATGACCGATTCGGCATAACGCATCTGATCTCTGTGCAGTCCGGTCTCCTGAATACACCAGGGATCCACTTTAAAAATGGCATCCATTTCAGCCTCCGCAGCTCCTCAGTTATCCTCAACCGGAAGCTTGATTACGACTTTTTTATAGTACTTTGGAAACTCATTGTGGCAGCTTGTCTTGTGTGCATCACTCGGGAACATCATGTAAAAGGTTCCAGGCCTAATCGCAATGGACGTCGAGGGACCATCATAGTAGTAATTGTCCCCGTTATTCTGATCCGGGACCTGATTCAGCTCCTGAATATTGGCCCAGGCAATCCGCTCGCTTCCGGTAATGCAGTACTGCATGTCGATGTATTTTTTATGCGCTTCAAATAAGATACTGTCTTTCGGGCGGGTCGTTCCTTCAGAAACCGTTGCAAACAGACCATGTTCAAGTTCATAGCGTCCGGGTTCAAGATCAATGGCTTCCGAAATAAAGGAAAAAGCCTGTTCCATTTCGCTGTGAAGAGAATAATACCGTTTCTGTTCTTCAATACGATCGATGATCAAGATGTAGCCTCCCTCAGTGTTTTGGTTCGTATTTTTCAATAAAGCGATTCACCGCAAGGCGAATAACCTCATTTCCCTTTTCCATATCCGCACGGGCATAGACTCTGTTTTCCCCGTGCGCCATGGCCTGCATCAGCTCATTGCTGATTTTCGTACTGTGATGCGAAAAGTCAAAATATTCCGAAAGATTCTCAATCCAGTCCGTTCTCGAGGAAAAATCATAGATTTCCACATTCGGACAGGAAAGAAGCAGCTCACATACCCGAAGACGTGAACGGAACTGCTGCTCGGAAAGTCCGCCCCGGGTCATCAGGTACCAGTATCCCACCGAATACGGCGGCATGTAGATGAGAAAACGCGTCTGCGGAAAGGCCTGAATGGCCGAAAGAAGATGACGGGTGATATTCTCCGTGGACCGTTCAATGCGCGAATCCGCCGGCTGCATCTCCTCCTGTTCCTGGAAATGCACCGCATTGAGCACACTCTGCTCGGAAAATACCACATCCGTCCACTGGTACATGCTGTCCCGCTTGCCCTCAAGAGAACGTCCCCGGTTGCGAAGCATCCGGGGAACCTTCACAAAGAGCACATCCCGGTTCAGCAGGTATGAAACATCATCGAACGGATCATCGTCCCAGAGATACCGGATGATTTCCTCATCGTCGTCCGGCGGCCCCATAAGGCTGTACGCATCCACGGCCAGAATCGCCAGTTTCAGCGGACGTTTTGCAAGAATATGACTCAGCTGCCAGCCCATCTGAGCGGTATGGGATCCCCGCATCGGGAGCTTGACGGATGAGACTGAAAAGCATTCGTCGATGACCGACGGCATGCTCATCTCGATCATGGAGGTGCCGAGGATCACCGCATCATAATCATAATTTCGGGCAATTCCCGGATTATTGTAACTTTCCTGGTCGTACAGGGGCAGAATGTCTGATTCCCGGTAATGTTCAAACGGATCCACCAGATAGGTCAGAACGGCGGAACCTGCAAGAGCAAGAACAACCAGGCAAAGACAAAGCATATTCCACTTTCGGGCTTGAATCTGCATGCTTTCCCCTTTCCACCTGTGCATGGTATTTGCGTGCATTGTCCTGATTTTCAGGCGAAACAAAAGCATGATAATATTACCGGTTTCATTTTTCCCTGTCAAGAACCGGAATGTCCTTTATTGGAAAGTCCGGAAAACGTCCGGACCGAAACGATCCATTTTTTCTGCTTTCTCTCTTTATTAATCATCCACATCCATGTATAATAAACGCATCCTGATGGAGAAAATCAGAAACTGAAAGAGACGGGTCTGTCAGAGCTGTACATCGGAGGCGATGCCGGACGGCAGACTGCAGGGCTCAGAAAGGAAAAGAATATGGCAAATATACCGACTCCTCACATAACCGCAAAAGAAGGTGAATTCGCCCGTACTGTTCTCATGCCGGGTGATCCGCTCCGCAGCAGATTCATTGCAGAGCATTTTCTTGACAACTTCGTTCTGGTCAACAACACACGCGGCGTCCAGGGATATACCGGAACCTATAAAGGAAAGCGGGTATCCGTCATGGCCTCCGGAATGGGGAATCCGTCCATGGGCATCTACTCCTATGAGCTGTTCAATTTCTACAATGTGGAAAACATCATCCGGATCGGATCCGCCGGCGGCATTTCCGATGACATTCATGTCCGCGACATCGTCATGGGCATGAGCGTCTACACCAACTCCAGTTACGGACGTCAGTTCGGATTTGACGGCAACCTCGCACCCTGCTGCTCATTCGAGCTTCTGAATAAGGCATGTCAGGCAGCTGAAAAGATCGGCGTCACCCCGAAGGTCGGCCCGATTATGTCAAGCGATGTCTTCTATGATGAATCCGGTTCAGCCGGAATCCTCAAAGGTCTGGGAGTCCTCGCTACCGAAATGGAATCGGCCGCTCTTTATCTCAACGCCGCAAAAGCCGGAAAAAATGCCCTGACCATCTGTACCATCTCCGATCACATTTTTACCGGCGAGTCTCTCACCGCAGAGGAACGTCAGAATACCTTCACCCAGATGATGGAAATCGCCCTTGAAATTGCCTGAGCAACTGACTGAACTGCGGCACATCCGTGTGCGCTTCTGGAAAGGATCATCATGCTATATCGTCTATTTGTTTCCTCGGATATTGAAGGAACCTGCGGCATCGCCCACTGGGATGAAACCGAACTGAGCAAAACAGACTCCGCCCCATTCCGTCAGCAGATGACACGGGAGGTCCGTGCAGCCTGCGAGGGAGCCATCAGCGCCGGATGCGAGGACATTCTGGTCAAGGATGCCCATGACAGTGCACGGAATCTGTCTCCCGATCAGCTGCCGGAACAGGTCTCCATTTTCCGCGGCTGGGGCAGTGATATTCACTCCATGATGTCCGGTATCGACGGCAGCTTCACCGGTGCCTTTTTTACCGGATACCACTCCTCCTCCAATACCGATACCAATCCCCTCTCTCACACCATGAACACGCAGAACTATTCCATTACCCTCAATGGCATTCAGACCAGTGAAATGCTGATCAACATGTATGCCGCTGCGCTTTATGATGTTCCGGTGCTCATGATTACCGGCGATGTGGGCGTCTGTGAACAGGCCAAACGCCTGTCCCCTCACATTTATACCGTTCCGGTTTCAAAAGGCCGCGGAAACGGCTCCATCTCCATCCATCCCAACGTCGCGGTCCGGCGCATCCGGGAGACAGCCGAAACCGCCTTTGCGGAAGGAATCCAGCATCCTGAACGCTTTAAAATCGATCTGCCCAGCAAATTCGATGTTGAGGTTTCCTTCATTCAGCACTTCAAGGCACGCCGGGCTTCCTTCTATCCGGGTGTCCGGCAGACAGGACCCCGCACCGTTCTCTTTTCATCGGATGCCTACTACGATGTCCTGCGGTTTTTCATGTTCTGCCTGTAAATTTCCGGTATCAGAATCCCCTGTTTTCAGCACAAAAGCATCATGGTCATCCATGATGCTTTTGTTTTTCCTCCGAAAAAATCACACGGAGCGTTTACTGTCCTGCGCATCCCCGAGAATCACGGTGAATCCAAGATCATACGCCCTGATTGTCATCCCGTGGAATTCTTCAGGGATGCCGGGAATTTCACCCCGCACCACTTTTTCCGCTCCCTCAAGCAGTCTGCCGATCGTTTCCCGGCTGACGGGAAGATCGGCATGAGACGGCCACAGCACATCAAAGCCGTCCAGGTCTTTCAGTTTTTCCAGACTGGCAAGATAGCTCTGCATATTCCGGTGCGCACCGAACATGAAAATGCGTCCATGCTCCTGCACCGGATCACCGCTGATCAGCACGCGGTTCTGAATGTCCAGTACAGCAATGCTGCCATCCGTATGCCCCGGCAGGTGGATGATTCGCAGCTTTCTTTCGCCCAGGTCCAGTTCATCCCCCTCGCTGACCGGAAGGATCGTCCCCGGCTTTCCGCTCCTTCTGTAATTGGCTTCCTCCGCCGGGTGCATATAGAATGATGCAAACTGCTCATTGCTGCCGATGTGATCCAGATCGGCATGCGTGTTCAGCAGCGATACCGGCAGGTCTGTCAGCGTCTGCGCGATCTCCTTTGCCCTGACCGTCATGCCTGAATCGATCAGCAGCGCCTTTTCCGTCCCCGTCAGCAGGAAGAAGCGCACGCCTCTGTCCTCAATTCTCCATGTATTCCCGTTCATTCGGATGATCTGGTAATCCATGCTCTCACCTCTCTGAAATGCAGATTCCATCACCTGCTCATGGTCCCATTCTGCCGCATTCCGGGCAGTTTCACCTGAGCACCTTCTCCATGGCCTTTCCTCTGGCCAGCTCATCGACCAGTTTGTCCAGCTGGCGCACCCGCTTCATCAGCGGGTCCTCAATCGTCTCCACCTGAATGCCGCACACCTTTCCGGTGATCAGCTCAGCGCGCGGATTGTATGCCGGCGCATCGGAAAGAAACGCGCCGTAGGAAATGTCGGAGGAAAACGCACTGATCTGCTCCGGCGTGTACCCCGTCAGCCACGAGGTCACCTCATCCACTTCCGCTCTTGTTCTGCCTTTTCTTTCTGCTTTCTGAACCAAAGCGGAATAGACGCTGTCAAAGGACATCTCAAACACTGTTTTTCTGGGCATCCCTTCATCCCCCCTCTGCTGCACAGATCCATGTCCCGGCGGCCGGGAACCGGGTGTGAATCCGTTCCATAGACGCCGTATGCAGCCTTTTCTGTTTATTGAAAAAGGGCTGCCTCATTTGACATGAAACAGTCCTTTATCAGGTCAGTCCACAATTATCACTGTCGGAATTGGTCCGCATCCATGCTCAAATGCACGGAATCTCCCGGCGTCCGCTCGCAGCGGCACCCCGGTTCATCTCCTGCATCCTGTGCACGGATACCGGAATGGACAGTTACGTTTCCGGAATTACGGCTGCTTGCCGATATAGGCAAGGATGCCGCCGTCAACATAGAGAATATGTCCGTTGACAAAATTGGACGCATCCGATGCGAGGAATACGGCCGGGCCCTTGAGGTCTTCGGTGGTGCCCCAGCGGGCTGCCGGTGTCTTGGAGACGATGAACTGATCAAACGGATGACGGCTGCCGTCGGGCTGACGCTCACGCAGCGGAGCAGTCTGCGGGGTCTCGATGTAGCCGGGTCCGATGCCGTTGCACTGAATGTTGGCCTCACCGTACTCAGAGCAGATATTGCGGGTCAGCATTTTCAGGCCGCCCTTGGCAGCCGCATAGGCGGAAACCGTCTCACGGCCCAGTTCGGACATCATGGAGCAGATATTGATGATCTTTCCGTGACCCTTCTCGATCATGCCGGGAATGCAGGCCTTGGATACGATGAAAGGCGCGTTCAGGTCGACATCGATGACCTTGCGGAAATCCTCAGCGCTCATCTCGAGCATGGGGATCCGCTTGATGATGCCGGCATTGTTGACCAGAATGTCGATGATGCCCACTTCCTCGCGGATTTTGGCAACCATCTCCTGCACCTGTGCCTCATTGGTTACATCACAGACATAGCCGTGAGCCTTGATGCCCTTCTCCTGATAGGCGGCAATGCCCTTGTCAACCAGTTCCTGCTTGATGTCATTGAAAACGATCGTGGCACCTGCATCAGAAAGTGCCGTCGCGATGGAAAATCCGATTCCATAGGAAGCTCCGGTTACCAGAGCAACTTTCCCCTCAAGGGAGAAATTTTTCATAAATGCGTTCATTTCAATCTCCTCCATTTTAAACAGTTTGATTATAACAGATCCATAGGATCTAAGTTATCCATGTCATCAAAATCCTGATTCTCGCCGCACATGCCCCAGATGAAGGTGTAGTTGCTGGTACCGACACCCGTATGGATTGACCAGGAAGGCGAAATAACCGCCTGTTCATTGTGCATGATAATGTGTCTGGTTTCCTTCGGTTCGCCCATCATGTGGAAGACGATATTGTTGTCCTTCAGATCGAAATAGAAGTAGACTTCCATCCGGCGTTCATGCGTATGACACGGCATGGAGTTCCAGTTGCTGCCGGGAGCCAGCTGCGTCATTCCCATACAGAGCTGGCAGCTCTGCATGACAGCCGGATGAATATACTGGTTGATCACGCGTTTATTGCAGGTTTCCGGCGTTCCCAGAGGACGCTTGTTTGCCTTGTCGATATCGATCAGCACATTGGGATAGGTCTTATGCGCCGGGCAGGTATTGATGTAGAACTTGGCAGGATTATCCGGATTCTCGCTGGAGAGGACAATCTTCTTTGCTCCCATGCCGACGTACAGTCCGTCATACTGCTTGAGATCATAGACATTCTCATCCACGCAGATGCGGCCTTTTCCGCCGATATTGATCACGCCCATTTCGCGGCGCTCAAGGAACGTCTCACTGGCCAGTTCCTTGCATCCGACAAGCTCAACCTGCTGATGAACAGGCATCACGCCTCCTGCAATGATCCGGTCAAAATGAGAGTAGGTAAATACCGCCTCATCTGCCTCAAAGATGGTTTCGATCAGGTATTCGCTGCGAAGACGATCTGTCGTGTAATGCTTTGCATCCAGGGATGCAGATGGCTGGCGTACAGTAAGTTTCATACTTTTCCTCCTTACATTCGGAACAGATCAGCCTTTCCTGCCTCTGTTCTCAAGACCTTATTCATCTATCCGCTCAAGATCTCCCGTATCCCCGCGGGCATATCCTGCTCCGAGAATGGCAGATCTTGAGAGGGTATATGCCTTTCTGCCCGTGCGTACCTCAACTGTCTCCTCTGAAACAGCCAGCACCGTCACGTTTTTTCTCTCCGCCTGTCCGGAATCATTCAGGTAGATGAGAACGATTTTCCGCCCCTTATCGAGCGAATACCGAAGAAAATGCTGAACATTGTCCATGTCATTTCAGTCCGGTCCGATAGATCCGGACACCGTCCTTTTCATAAACCAGTTCATAATTCCGGCGCAGGCCTTCCACATCCACAATCATCTCTGCCCGCTCATAATCACTTTCATAGATGTACGCGACCTGATACTTTTCAAGAATGTCCGCATGACCGGCCGGATCCGCATAAAACATCATGCAGTCCGTCTTCTGTTCCTCATAGTCAAGCCCATGGAAGAACACATACAGATCACTTCCACAGATAATCTGCCGTCCTGCCAGCGAACATACCGGATTGATATGCTGCTGACCGGTCATAAAGACGGCTTCTCTTTCCGTATTTTCATCAATCCAGCTGCCGGCGCTGACCGCACTGGCAGAAAACAGCTGATAGCCGGATACCGCTTCCCTGGCAAGCGAGAGACTGCCTGAGAGAACGCTGCCCGCCATAAACAGGATGCACAGGAGAATTCTGCCTCTCAGTCCCTCAAGACGGCACATGATGATGGAACCGTAGTCCGCCGCCAGAATGGCCGCGAACACATACCACAGATAAAACAGCTTGTTGTTGTCATATTCATTCGGCTGGAAAAGAATCAGCTCGGCTACCGCATAAATGGCCGTCATGCCAAGAACAATGTCGATTTTCCTCCGCCGGCGGCACTCAAGGACGGCACACAGAACCAGGAGATAGGGAAGCCCGGCATTTTTGATCCAGAACCAGAAATAGCCGTCGATCAGTCCGCTGTTGCCGCTGTTGTTGACCCAGTTGAACTGGAACCGCAGCGACCCGCCCTCCACCGTCTGCCGGATCGCATTGCCGATCAGCTGAGGAGATGCCATGCACAGGACCAGCCCCAGATAAATTCCGGCATTCGCGAGCGTCTGCCGGCGGTTTTCATCGGTAAACAGCCGTCCGATAATGTATCCGCCTGAAAACAGTCCCAGTGCCAGAAAGGTATGGGTATGAATGAGCGGCATGGCGCCCGCCGTCAGGGAAAGCAGCAGCAGGCTCTTCCGTTTTTTTGCCTCAAATGCATCGATCAGGTAGTAAAAGGCCGGCAGTACCATTGCCCAGCCGCCCAGCAGAGACCGCTGGGGAATCATCAGATCCGCGATCACGTTGGAAAAGCGCAGGTTCAGTTCCGGCTGATTGGCCGGTGTCTTGTAATACCCGGTGAAGATTTCCATCACACGTACAAAGTGATCCCGGAAAGACAGATCGAAATCATACAGAAACCCAAGTCCGCCGTTGAGAAAGAAAAACAGAAAGGCAGCGGCAATGGTCAGCGGACGGTTTCCGAGAATGCGCCTGGCCAGGAGGAGGAATCCGGCATAGGTCAGGAACATCAGGTAGGTTCCGGGAACCGCTACTGCCAGGTTGATGGGCATGCCCAGCAGATAAAATGTGGTGCTGAGGGAATCCGTCAGATAGGGATAGGCCAGGCCTGTCCCGTACAGCAGATTATACGCAGGCGGAAACGCGGAATCCTTTATGGAGGTCATAAAGGAGAGATGCATGCAGAGATCCCCGTACGTGGACTGTCCGCACCAGTAGGAACCGTCCGCTGCCGGCATCAGCATGTGCGTCCACTGCAGATAGCCGGAAAAAAGCGTAAAGGGAATCAGAAGCAGCCAGAAAAAACGGAGAAACTTCCCGTCATTCTCCCGGGCTTTCATCACAGCCGGCTCCGCCGGCTTTTTTATCCGGCAGATCAGCACGACCGGCAGAAGATAGGCAAGCGCCGCCAGAATATGGGCCTGAACGGAGAAGCGGAGCAGCCAGGCAGCAAGCGCCGGGAGCCACATTTCACCGATGATGCCCAGACAGAGTCCCAGCCAGAAACGCGTCAGCGTCTTTTTTTCCGGAAACAGCCTGTCGATGATCAGCAGACCGCCGAATGCAAAGTAAACAGAATATAAAACTGCAATCATGATAATCCTACAGTCGGTTCAGAATCATAAAGATGATCCTGCTGTCAAACATGGGCGCCAGCTTTGACTCGCTGATCACCTTTCCAACCGCATCGACGGGAACAACGGCCATCACCAGCGGAACCAGCGCAAAAAGAATAAAGATCAGCAGAATTCCCCGGATGCCGCCAAAAATCCCGCCCGCCAGTGCATCCAGATGCCTGAGAACCGGAAATTCAAAGACATAGGCGATCATATGCACCAAGAGGGTGGACAGCAGGAACGCAATCAGGAACGTGATCAGAAAACTGATGATGGAAATGGACACATTGACGATGGTTCTGCTGAGAACCGCGGAGACGTTCTGTGTCGTTTCCGCTGCCGTTTTCCGGATTTCCTCAAGGAAGACCGTCCGGAAGCTGTCCGGCAGGCTGATCTGGCTGAGAATGTTGTCGATCATCGGCTGGGTAAGACTGCCGGCGGGAAGATCGGAAAATTCATTGTTCCGGATCCGGCTTCCGGCATCGGTATAATATGTCAGCGTCCGGATCAGCGTCTCGTTCTGTCTGAGACCATCGGCCACCTGTCCGCTCAGCGAGGAGGCGATAAAGATGGAGACGATGACGGAGGCAATGCCAAGAACACTGCTGATAAAGCCGCGGTACATTCCGTAAAGAACGCTGACAGCGATTACCGCAATGATGATAATGTCAATGATATTCATGAGTTTCTCTCTCTTCTCTTCGGTGACCTTCCTCAGAGCGGAAGCTCAACAATATAGATCGCAGAACCGCTGGCCACGACGGCGCGGTTGTCGCTGATCATCCCCAGAACATTGGTCACCGGAATGTCCAGCGGATAGGCCGTGAAGGAGGTGTCATCAAAACGGCAGGCATAAACGGTATCCTGTGAAAAGCTGTAGATGCATCTGGTTCCCAGCAGTGCCGAAATGCATTTTCCGGGCAGATGAATCACCCGGTTGACATTTCCATACATCAGCCGTACATTGCTGACAGTCATTCCGCCGCTCAGTTCATTGGAGGGAATCAGGAGCTGATAAACCGTATTTCCGTTTCTCCGGACATCCCGCAGCGTATATCCGTAGATCAGCGTCGATTCAGAACTCTCCACTGCACGATACGTATAGTGAAGAATCTCACGCGTTGTCACGATGTTCAGGATGCCGTTAATGTCAAAGATTTTATAGGCAATATAGTCGCCAAGGGAGGTCTTTCCGGTTGAAAGTCTGCCCGGCTGAAAGGTCTGAAGCTGCGTGGAGATGACCGTCCCGCTGGTATCAAGGCCCAGCATCCACATGTATTCCGTCGTCTGGGTACTGGTCGTCGCGGATGCCTCAAAAAATCCGATATCCAGGAGCGTCTGGGAATCCACCGTGATGTTGTCCACCACGCGCCCCTCTCCGTTAATCACCGTGACAACCCCTTTGCTGGCCGATCCGATGAAGGCAGCCACATAGCCCTTGCCTGCACTGGCAAACTGAATGCTGTCGGACATCTTGTTGTTGTAGACCAGACGTCCGTTGCTGCTGATAATATACAGTTCATTTCCCGACCATGCAACAATTTTGTTTTCACCCACATCATAGTCCGCATTTGTGCCGATCTGATAGCTCCACACATTGGCGCCGCTGGGCGAAACGCAGTGAATGGTGGTTCCGTCATAAAACAGAATCTGATCCCCGAAAGGGGTGATGTTCTGCGTAATCGTGGCTGCAATCTTCGTTACCCGGCCGATGCCGGTTCTGCCGTTCTGATCAAATACATGGAAGACGGCAAAGAGAAGAACAACAGCGATCACAGCTGCAGCTGCCAGAATGCGGGCAATTCCCTTTATCTTTTTCTGTTTTTTCTTTTTCCCCGGATCGTAACTGAATTTATTCTCCGATGTTCCGCCGCCGCTGGTCACGTAGCGGTATGTCGCTTGTTTTCTTTCCATCTTTGCTGATTTCTGTGTTCACAGGACGGCCATCGGATCCGATTATCCACTTTTCAGTCATGCACAGGATTGCACCGCTGTGCCTGTCTGCAGAAGTCCCTGATTCTCTGCCTTTGTCCGTTCTGCACGAATAACTTTTGCACTGTTCATCCACAGATTTCTTTCCACTTTTCAACAAAGGTTGTGGAAATGTGGATAACTTTGTGGATAAACTGTTAATATTTGTTGAAAACTGTTTATTTTCTTGTCAGCGTTCCTTTTTCCACCTGATAGAGTACCCCGTTTTCCGTGTCGCCGAGGTCCGAAATATCCGTACAGGTGACAAATGTCTGAATTCTGCTGATCCTCTCCTCCAGGGCCAGCCGTCTGTTCATGTCCAGTTCGCTCATGACATCATCCAGCAGCAGAATCGGGTTTTCCCCCTTGTTCTCCGCCATGTAGGAAAGCTGGGCCATCTTCAGGGAAAGAACAGCACTGCGCTGCTGCCCCTGTGAACCGAAAATGCGGGTTTCCTTTCCGTTAATGCGGATGCTGATATCATCCCGGTGAACCCCGGTTCCTGTCGTCAGGCGCCGGATGTCCTCCTCCCTTGAGGCAAACAGCTGTTCCGTCATTTTCTGCCGGATATCTGCCGCATCCCTGAAAGAGGAAATATAGCGAAGGGTCAGCTCTTCCTTTTCACCGGTCAGGTGCCGGTGCTCCCCGGCCGCCATCTGGGACAGTTTTTCCGTTGCCTCAATGCGCCGCGCCGCAACCTCTGCCCCGCTCTCGGCGAGCATCTCATCCCACAGATCCAGCGTTGAGCGGAGTCCGGGCTTCAGGCTGATCTCCCTCAGAACCGCATTTCTCTGGCTCAGCGCCCTTGTATAGCGCTGCAGATGATAGAAGTAGACCGTGCTGAGCTGAGAGAGAAGCATATCCAGAAAGCGCCTGCGCTCGGCAGGCCCTCCCTTGATAATCAGGAGATCCTCCGGCGAAAAAAGAACACCGCACAGGTGGCCGAACAGTTCACCGATCCGCTCTGCCTTCCGTTCTCCGATTTTGATGTTCTTCTTCTTTTTCTGCCCTTTTGCGAGGATCACGGTAACCTCATGTGTTCCATCCATCTGGGAGGCTCTGACGGTTACCCGTCCGAAAGGCTGCTCCCAGCGGATCATTTCCTCGTCCCTGCTGGTCCTGTGGCTCCGTCCGACGCAGCACAGATGAAGCGCCTCCACAATATTGGTCTTCCCCTGTGCATTGCTTCCGATGAACACATTCATTCCCGGACCGGGAGTTATCTGTACTCCCTCATAGTTTCTGAAATCCTTCAGAATAAGGGAATCCACTTTCATTGATCTGACAAACCTCTTACTGATTCTGGCTGACGCGCACGGGGAGAATCAGGTAAAGATACCTGTCGCTCTCATCCGGCGGATAGATGATGCAGGGATTGATGTTTTTCTTGAAACGGATCTCAATCTCCTCATCACTGATGCTCTTCAGGATATCCATCATGTACTTGATGTTGAAGGCAATATCAAGATTCTTTCCCTCACAGGTGATCTCAAGTTTTTCCTCCATGCCTGTATTCGGCATCAGAATAACCATCTGACTGCTGTACGTATCCACCTTGATCGTTACCAGATTGGACTTTGTTTCCCGGCCGATCAGCAGTGCGCGGTCCAGGGAATCCATCAGACTCACGCGTCTGATCCGCACATTCGTCAGATAGTCCTCGCTGATGATCTGGCTGTAGCGCATGTATTCCCCCTCGAGGAGGCGGGCAATGATCTGGTTCTCCCCGATTTTGAAGCTTACATGACTCCGGCTGAACGTGAGTTCAACCATGTCCTCCGAATCCGAAAGAATCTTGGCAATGTCTCCGAGAATCTTCCCGCTGATGACCGAACGGATGGATTCAGACGGAGCATCAAGCACATCCTTGCAGATGGCCAGACGGTAACCGTCAAGAGCCACGACCTTGATGCTCTGATTTTCGATTTCAAACAGGCAGCCTGTCAGAATCGGACGGCTTTCATCCACGGCAACGGAAAAGAGCGTTCCGTTAATCAGCTGCTTCAGCTGTTTTTCCATCAGATGAAGGGTCTGTCCTCTGATCACCGGAAGTTCAGGGAATTCCAGCGCGTCCATTCCGGCAATGACGGTTTTGAACTGGAAGCTGGATATGCTGGCAATGCAGCGTTCATTGACGGAAATGTCCACGGTTGAACCGGGGAGCTTCCGTACAATTTCACAGAAAAATCTGCCGGGGAGAACCACAATGCCTTCTTCCATGACATCTGCATGAACGTGGCATTCAATTCCCATGGTCATATCTGTCGTGGTCAGAATGATGGAATCCGACTGGGCCTCAATCTGAATGCCTTCCAGAACTGCTTTGGCAGATTTGACGGGGATGGCGTGGAAGGCGATGGAGAGGGCATCGTTAAGCTCTGCAACGTTACAGGAAAAGCGCATAGAATCCTCCAAGTGTATATGTAGTATATAAGAATAGTAGTATTGGTATTAGAGATGTGGAATCTGTGGACAATCCGCGGAAAGCGGCAGAAAAACAGGAAGTTTTCCTGTGGATAAGTGAAAGGAAAAGTCGTGGAAAACTGATCATTATTCCACAATTTATCCACATCCTTCACAGGAAGGACCGGCCGGACGGGCAGGCCTGCGGCAAAGATGTGCTTCTTCGGGAGACCTGCGAAATCATCCATCGTTATTATGATAAAAAACGGGGAAAAAGTCAATAAAAAGAGAAAAGTGATAAAGACTGAAATGTGGAGAAACAGATCCGGCCTGTCCGCTGAGGGACTGTTCTTGTCCTTGACTTGTACCGGCTGGCTAATTATAATCGGCAAAAGAGAGGAAATCTGTCCGGAAACGGGGAAAAGCGCGGCCGGATGAGCAGGAAAAGGAGAAGAGATGGAAATCATTGCCAGAGTGGAGAGCGCATATGATGAAAAGTTCGGAATTCCCAGGCAGAGCGGACTGACCGGAAGTTCTGTGGAAAGAATTCTGTTTGAGAAGCCCTACCGCCAGATGGAGGCGGTTCGGGGAATTGAGGGGTATTCGCATCTCTGGATTCTGTGGCTGTTTTCCGGAATTGCTCCGTCCTCTCCGGAACATTTTACCGCAACGGTGCGGCCGCCGCGTCTTGGGGGAAATGAACGGATGGGTGTGTTTGCCACGCGTTCGCCCTTCCGGCCCAACCGGATCGGTCTTTCCTGTGTGCGTCTTCTTTCCGTGGACCGGACATGTGAGGACGCCCCTGTGCTGATCGTGAGCGGCGGAGATATGCTCAACGGGACACCGGTCATTGACATCAAGCCCTATCTTCCCTATACAGATGCGCATCCGGAGGCACTTGGCGGCTTTTCGGATCATTCCGCCGGCGTGCTGTCGGTCAGCTTTCCGCCGGAACTGCTTGAGCGCATTCCCGAAAAAAAAAGGCAGGCGCTCCTTGAAGCGCTTGCGCTTGATCCGAGGCCCGGCTATCAGGCGGACCCGGAACGGATTTATGGAATGATGTTTGGCGGAATGAATATCCGCTTTACGGTAAACGGTAACAGGCTTACCGTATGCTCAGTCGGAAACTGAGGGGGAATCGTCCCCTGCTGCTTCCCCATCGTTCATCTCCGCTGTGCCGGAGGCGGGATGATCCCGGAGAAAATCGAGGAGTTTCTGATCCGGAGCGGTTCCCTCGGATTCCTGGATGCTGACCGCTGCCTGTTCGCCTGCTGCCAGGAGCGGGATGACCTTTGTGGCGCTGTTGTTGTAGTTGATGGCAAACTGCTTGACCACATCGCCGCGTCCCTGAAAATGCATGGGAATCAGAACCCGCGGCTTGAGGTTCATCAGAAAATAACCGGCACCGGCATCGTACATTCTGCCCTGACGCGGATCAAGAGGAAAGAAGGCAATGTCAATCACGGGCTTTCTCTGAATGAGCGGATCCAGACAGTCGTAAAAATCCTGTTCGGCGGCTTCGATTTCCACAATGGAGGATTCATCGCGCCAGTGCCAGAGATTGAGATTTCCGGCATGAAACAGGGTGATGCCTGAAACGGAAACCAGGAAGGAAACGCCTTCATCGGTTGAATCATAGGCGGTGACCGTGACTCCGTCTACGGTGACCTCGTCCCCCGGGTTCATATGAATGCCCTCGCAGGATTCCGGGAGATCAAACCCGAGGAAAAAACGGGTATTCTCCGGAACGATGGAATAGATTTCCGGATCATAATGCTGCTCATGATGATGGCTGACAAATACAAAAAGCCGCTCAAATGTGCGGAGCATTTCCGAATCCGGCATGATCCGTTCATCCGTGCCTGTACGGCTGGCATCGAACAGAAAACCGGTTTCGTCGTATCTGACCAGAAATCCGCTTCCTCCAAGGTAACGAATGGAGATATCTTTCATATTTTCCTCTCCCCTTTTACATTGGTTTCAATCATATTTTATCTATTTTCCTCCAAATGTCAATCTGTTATTGGGATTTATACTGTAATTATTCTCCATTTTACCCATAAAAAGTGAAAAAATGCAGTCTATTCACACCACTTCTGAGATTATGAAAGGAACGGCAATGCAGTGCATTGATGTCTATGATTTTGACGGGACCATTTACCGGGGGGATTCAACGGTGGATTTTCTCCTCTATCTGGCCGGAAAAAGGAAAAGCCTGCTGCTTCAGTTTTTTCCTCTGATTCCGGCATTCCTCCGTCTGCTGGCAACACGGGATCTCACCCGCTTCAAGTCAGCTCTTTTCCGCCGGATCGGGAAAAAGGCGGATCTCCTTTCCGAGGGAAAGGCCTTCTGGGAGGAGAGCGGCGCACAGAAAAGAATCAACGCCTGGTTCATGGAGCGGCCTGCTGATGTCCCCGCCGTCATTGCCTCTGCTTCCCCGGAGTTTGAACTCAGATGGATTGCGGAGAAACTCGGAGCCGATGACCTGATCTGCACCCGCTGTGATGAAAAAACCGGAGAGGTTATTGGTCAAAACTGTAAAAGTTCAGAAAAAATCCGCCGGATCCGTGAAAAATATGGTGAAGTTTCGATCCGGGCCATGTATACTGACAGCATCCGTGCAGACCGGCCGCTGCTTGAACTGGCAGAAAACCGGTTTCTGGTCAGTCCGAAGACCGGAGAGGTGAGACGCCTTGCTCCGGAGGAGCTGCACTGACCGTTTTTCATGAAGGACATCAAAGAGAAAGGATGCAGGATCGGCTGAGTCCGGGTGAGGAAATTCCTGCAGAGCGGATATATGTTCGAGAGACTGACAAGTGGCATGTCTGTCGTGATTCTGGACCTTGAATGGAATCAGGGGACCTACTATACCAACCCGAGAATTCCCCATGAGATCATTGAAATCGGCGCCTGCCGGATTGATCCGGAGGGAAAGATTGTCTCAAGGTTCAGCCGGATTCTGAAGCCCAGGATCTACCGGCAGATCGACAGGCATATTCAGAAAGTGACGGGAATTACCCAGGAGGAACTGAACCGGGGGCAGCGTTTTTCAGATGCCTGGCAGGAATTCATCCGGTTTACGGACGGTGCCCGTCTGGTCACATGGGGCAGGGATGATTTTCCGGTTCTCAAGCGGAATGTTGAATTCATTCAGGCGGAGATGCCCTTTGAGCCGCCGATTGACGCCCAGCTTCTGTTCGGCTATCTGTTCTATAATGACTGCAGCCGTCAGATGAATCTGCATTCAGCGCTGGATGAAATGAAGATCACCAGTGAAATTCCGGCCCACCGGGCGGTTTATGATGCGGAGGCAACGGCTCTTCTGCTTCCTCTGATCGACGAAAAGCTGCAGCAGCTGGACGATTCGCAGATGGAAGTCCTTGAAAAGGTTCTGGACAGGGAGAAACGGATTGCGCTGGCGAAACTGGTGACTTTTCCCACTTCCTATATGAGCTATGCCGAAGCGATTGCGGACAGGCGCGTCACCAGTTTCTACTGTCCGGTGTGCGGCAGCCGGGCGCATTTTGCGGTTCCATGGTTTGATGCCGGAAAGGAAAAGTATGAGGCGGTGGCACGGTGTCACAGCCATGGCTATATTCAGGGAAACATGCACTTCAAGAAAAGCACGAAGGGCAATGTGGTGATCAGCCAGCGTTTTTCTCAGGCCAGTGAGGAACAGGTGCGGAGTGTCAAGAACAAGTACCATGCATTTAAAATGATCCCGGAGAACAAGCGGCATCACCGGCTTGAAATGCGGATTTCCCCGTCCGGGCCGAAAAATGAGGCATCAAATCCCGGTTGAGACTTGAGTTTTCCCGCGGATTTGATATAATGGCAGTCAGATTGAACAGACCGGGGACAGAGCAGACTGATTCCGGGGAAACCGTTTCTGTTCAGCTGTACAGGAAACCGGTCAGTTTTTCCATTATGCAGGAAAGATTCCGGGTGCGGTACAGTTTTTCCAATTCAGGTTTACCCTGGCTGATTAACGGAGGAAGTATGAAAAAGAATGTCTTTATTGTCCTGATGCTGATGCTGTGCATGCTTTCGCTTGGCCTGGCGGAAACAGCTCAGATTGAAGAACTGCCGATTACGACTGAATACCGGTGGTTTGTGAATCAGTACAGGAATGTAAGAACCGTAAAAGTTTCCTATTATGACAATGTCTATGCAAACAATCACGGCACCTACGGTCTGACGCCTTTTGCCGCCAGTGTTCCCTCTGAGTATTTTGTGAAAGATCAGAACGGCGTGCTGGCAGTTGCGCCGATTGTAAATGATATTACCGATGCCATGCGTATCCGCCTTTTCGGCGCGGATATCGGTGAGACAGCGCTGCTTTACGGCCAGTACTGTGAGCGGATCCGCGGGAAAAAAGGGAAAATCGGCTTTTCCGGCATTCATGAGGGAATCGACTTTGTCAGTTTCAAGGGACTTCCGATTCATACCATCATGGATGGCGAGGTCACCCGGGCAGGCGACAGAAACGGAACGGTCGGTGTCTACAACGAGGAATATGACGTTACCCTTCTGTATCTCCACTGCCAGAAGATCTGTGTCAAGCGCGGCATGAAGGTCAAGGCGGGAGATATCATTGCGCAGGAGGGCGGAAAGGGCATTTATGCCGGCTATGAAAACAATGTCAGTTATGCCAGAGCCGGTATCCGTCATGTGCATACCTCGCATTATACCCACGTGGAAATGCGCTATGGACGCCACACCTCCTCAAATAAATACAGAAATACAAAGCTTGAGAGCGACTGTCCTTATCCGGTCATGCAGAAAGTGCTCGGTGTGACGCCTTCCGGACGTGAACCGGTCACCGAAGCTGCAGTGCTTGAAGCGGAGCGTCTGAGAATGGAAGCGGAGGCAGCGGCACGCGCCGAGGCAGCTGCAGCAGCAGCCGCTGCGGCTGCCGCCATGGCAACGCCGGTGGTGACGCCTGAACCCACGCCGGAAATCCTGATTGTGGATCAGCTTCCGGGAGCACCGGCGCAGGGATACGGATTTGATCCGACATCCTCGCCCAGCCCGACGCCTGTCCCTGCGGCAGTCAGTCAGCCGGTTGTGGAAAATACCCTTCCGCCAACCTCACTCTGATAAATAGCCATGCCTGTCCGGCATGGCTTTTTTCTTTGAGATCCGGAACAGAAAGCGCCCTGTTTTTCACAGGAGTGGATATTGCCCGGTTCAGGAAACCGGAATGAGAGAAACAGGAGGAACAGACAGGGAGTTTTTGTGGATAATGAATATATCGATTGTGGATAATTGTATAATCTGTGGAAAACCGGATGATTTTTATATAGAATCAGATTAATTTTCAAAAAAGGGGTTGATTTCCGGAACGATTTTTGATAGAATCACTCCCGTTGCTGATGTAGCTCAGTCGGTAGAGCGCATCCTTGGTAAGGATGAGGTCACCAGTTCGATTCTGGTCATCAGCTCCAGTGAGAAGCCCTGTAAACACTAGTGT
>CACXHF010000319.1 GCA_902767305.1 uncultured Eubacteriales bacterium | reverse complement strand
CAGAAAGCTGGCCCATACCGGAAATGGTCTTGAGAATGCTCATGGCCATGCTTACCTTGATATCGCCTTCTACGGCGCAGGCAATGCCCTGCTTGATCAGCATGGAGAATGCAGGAATCAGCATGGAATCCAGAACGCCGGCCTTTCCCTGAGCAAATCCATCATAATGTGAGGCGATAAAGCCGATCTTTTCGTCCTTTACCCACTGTTCAAAGGCAACAACGTATTTTGCCATATCCCAGACTTTCTCAATGGAACCGCCGCCTTCGATGTCGAAGGTATCCAGAATATCCTGAGCTTTTGCACGAACCGCCGCTTCGTCATCAATGTGATCTGCGATTGCCCACATCTTCTCCCAGTCAAACTGCTTGGTATACAGCCACATCCGGTGATACAGATTCGTTTCATCAATGTACAGGTCCATCATGCCGGGGTAGGGACGGCCGATCTGGGCGAGGTTGGTATCGCGGAAACGACGACGTACCTGGGCGGCTTTGCACCAGTCAAGTATTTCAGCCTCAACCTGCGGATCTCCACCTTCGACAACACCGGTAATAACGGCATGACGCTTGCCGGCACGCTCAAGGTCGGCAACCATTTCACCGACTGCACCGCAGGCATAAAGCGTTCCGAGCCAGGTGGCGGTATCTGTATTGGCATAATCAGGGGCTTTCATTTTCTGCACATTGACCAGAACAACTGGAACGTCCAGATCCCGGACGGCTGGCAGCATATTGTAGGAAGTCGCATAGGTCAGAAGTTGAAGGATGACCAGATCGACATCCGCGGCGCGGAATTTATCACCGGCTTCCATGGCCTTTTCCTTGGTGGTTACAATACCGCCGTCAATGATTTCCACTGTTTCCGGGATCAGTTTTTTAAAATCTGCATATTGTTCTTCAAATTCCGGAACGAGAGACGGAAACTGCGGAAGGTAGGCACCCAGAGCGATTGAAAATACACCGATTCTTGCTTTAGTTTCGACTAACATTTATACTGCTCCTCCTGTTGCTCGTTTCAGATCAGAAAAATCTGTTTTCTGTCTGCTGAAAAAGACGAACGTTAATTTAATTATACAGCCATGAGTCCGGCTTTTCAATATCCTGATTGCAGGAATTCCAGACGTTCATGGACTTATGCTGATTGGTACGAAAGACGTCTGTGCAGGACGGAATCTCTTTACGATACGGCGTTCCTGGCAGAAAGCGTTGTGAATCCGTGAGTATGACGGAAAAAAGAGAGGAGATGGATTCTTTTGCAGGCGGGTAATTGGGCGGAGCTCAGTGAACCCTGATGGGAATGGAATGTTTCAATATGAAACTTATACAAGGACAAACAGACAAAGCACATATTGTGTGTATATATTATAAAGCAGAATTTAAGAAAAATTGTGCAGAATTCATAATAAATTAGGGGAACACCACATTTTATCGAATTTCAAAGAGGGAGATTTATTGTGATTTCAATCCGAAAATTCTGTCAAAACACTGGTAAAATTTACAAGAACATGCTATAATTCGGGAAATGAAATCATAAGAGTTTCCTGTTCACGGAAGGTGGTGACATAATGAGGGATCAGGATAAGTTTCGGGGCTGTCTGATTGGTGGGGCAGCTGGAGATGCGTTGGGTTACGCCGTCGAGGTTATGAGCGAGGAACAGATTGTCAGAAAATATGGTCCGAAAGGTATTCTTGGATATGATTTGTCTTTCGGAGCGGCACGTATTTCGGATGAAACACAATTGACCCTTTTTACTGCCACTGGTCTTTTGGGTGGGACAACCCGCGGACTGAGACGCGGGATACATGCGGCTTATACCAGTTATATCAATGACAGCTATAAAGACTGGCTTAGAACACAGACTGAGGCCTATCCGCTGAAAACTGCACATCACTATTCCTGGCTTGTTAATCTGCCAGGGATGTTTGTGCGCAGAGCCCCTAAAGCAACATGCATCAAGGCACTGCGCAGAGGAGGCGGCGGGACGACGCAAAACTCCATCAATCAGAGTACTGACGGTGGAGGTGTCGTACGAGTAGCCCCTGTCGGACTGTATTTCTGTGACCGCCTTCAGTGGATTGATAAAGAAGTAGACAAAATGGGAGCGGAGGTGGCTGCGCTGACGCATGGACATCCCATGGGGTGGATTCCTGCTGCGGCACATACGCACATTATCCGCAAGATCGTTCAGGATGGATTTGATGTTGAGACTGCCTGTCAGGATGCACTGATCAAGATCCGACGCTTTTTTTCGAATATAGATGGGCTTCCGGAGATGACTGAAAAGCTGGAAATGGCGATGGAGCTTGCCAAGAAACCGGGGTATGATCTGGCGGCTATTCATCGTCTGGGTGAGGGAAGGACGGCGCCGGAAATCCTGGCCATTGCGGTGTACTGTGCTGTGCGATATAAGGAAGATTTTGATCATGCACTCATCGTTGCCGTCAATCACCGGGGGGAAAGTGATTCGACGGGATGCATAACCGGAAACATTCTGGGTGCGTCACTTGGATACAGCCATCTTCCGCAGAAATATTTACAGAAAATTGAAATGCAGGAGGTAATCCTGGAGGTTGCGGATGATCTGTGGCAGGACTGCTCCCTGGATATTGATGTACCTCTTGAATCATCCTGGATAGAAAAATATGTCGAAATGACTTACGAAAAATAAACAAAAGGGACTCTGCCCGTATAAGGCTGGAGTCCCTTTTCAGGTCATTTGGCAAAAATACTTTCAGGAAGCAGGCGTGTTTCCGGATTCCGGTGCAACCGTGAGAACCGGTGTCTCTGTCGGAAGTACCTCCGGAACAGAGGCCTGATCGGGCTGCGGCTGTTCAGGAATCTCCGGAATGTCTGCCGGTCCGCTCCCGGTAATGGGCTGTTCGGTTTGCGTGATACTTCCCTGTTCATTTTCAGGCACGTTTACCTGCGGGATTGCCGGCGCCTCCTCCTGTATGCCTTGCGGCAAATCCTGCGGAATTTCCTGAGAGTACCAGGGGTCCTCCTGCTGTGGAACCGGAGTTACCAGGGGGAGCGGCGTGACAATCGGCCGGGGCTCCTGGGTGATGACCGGCGGTTCCGTATAGGACTGTGGTACATTCTGCTGCGGAGCGGGGGCAATATACAGAGGAATCGGGGTTTCGATGATGGCTGCCGGTTCAGCGTACAGGCCATCGTATTCATCAGGAATGTCCGGATAGTAGTTGTCATCCGTTCTCGGGGGATTTACTGCCTGCGGAACCGGTGTAATCTCCGGAATCAGCGTGATTTCCGGAACCGGTGTAAAATACTGGTAGGTGTATTCCGTCGGAAGAGGTGTCTCATACGCCGTCGTCTCTGTGGAAAGTGCCTGGATGGTTTCCTGCGGCAGCTCGGCAGGGGCAGGCGACTTAACCGGCGGCACAGCAGGGTCTGCATTGCTCATGAACCAGTAGATAATTGCCGCAGCGAGCAGGAGGACGGCGGTCAGGGAAAGGAGAACCGGCGCCACAGGTGAGGGCTTTTTCTTTCGCTCAACCGGCTTTGAGAGCAGATACCGGCTGCATACACGGCTGATGCTCTCGTTAAAGTACTCGGGTGTTGAGGTGAGACCGTTCTGATAACGGACGTCGTCGATATCCTCAGGCAGATAGTCCGGGAAAGTGAAATCTTTCAGCATGATGGGAATGATGTTTTTCCCGAGACGCAATGCCTCTGCAATTTCGGCACGCACCCAGTCGTTCGGATCAATGCACCGGTCAAGCGCATGAGGGGAGAGAATCAGAACAAAATCCGTACAGGCATGGATGGAACGGAGCAGGGCATCATCAAATTTGCCGGAGCGAAGCACTTCAAGATCGTAAAAAACGCGGTATCCGCGATCCTTGAGAGCACGGTAAAAATACATGGCAGCCATGTCGCCGCCGTCACGGCGGTAACTGATAAACACGTCACAGGTGGGACGTGACGACTGTGCATGTGTTCTTCTTTTCTTCGATGTACTCATGAGTTAACCTTTCTGTAAAAAGCCTGAAAGCAGGCATGGAACGCGGTTCTCGGCCGGAAAAATGGAGAAGGAACGGGAGCGTTTCCGGGAATTTGACGGTATTGCGTCCGTTCAGGTGCGTATTATAGCAAAATTGCCGGGAGATCACAAGCTGAGGAAAGGCGCCGGGGTTTCGTGGGAAAGGGCAGAAGTTGAAAATCCGGATGTTTTCGTTGATTCTCCGTTCCTGCCCTTGCGGGAAAAGGGGTTTTTTCGTATAATGAGATTCAGAGAAAATGCCATTGAGAGCAACCGGATGAACGGTTTTTTTCCGGCGGGAAAAGATCATTAACGATAATGTTCCGGACTTTGCTGCCAGAAATAAAAGGACCGGGACGGGAATCAGATGAAGGAGGAAAAACGAAATGGATCAGGAAGCAAAACGTATCATTGAAAAGGGAAATGGTATCCTCGGAATTGAATTTGGTTCGACGCGAATCAAGGCGGTTCTGATTGATGAAAAGCATGAACCAATAGCCTCTGGCAGCCATGCCTGGGGAAACAGACTGGAAGGTGGTATCTGGACCTATCATCTCAGTGACGTCTGGGCGGGAATTCAGGATGCCTATGCCGATCTGGTCAGGGATGTACATGAAAAGTACGGTGTTACGCTCAGAAAGCTGGCGGGCATTGGCATTTCTGCCAT
>CACXHF010000318.1 GCA_902767305.1 uncultured Eubacteriales bacterium | reverse complement strand
GAACCCCCGTATGGTTTCAAAAGAATCAAGTGCTTGACCCATCCAGTGAATGGAAAGCATGGACCAAAGCCTATGTTCTATCGGATCCCATTTATGCGAGATCTCGCATAATGGTATGCCAATCGATGCGTTGATTGTGCTTGCAACGCTTAAGAATGGGCGGCGGGTCGCATTATCAGAACTCGCAGAAAGAATTCAGAAACGGGATTCAGATGCCCGGAAAACGGTAGAATGGCTAGTAGAACTTGGCATGGTCGAAGGAATCGGGAACGAGAAAGCTCGCCGTTATATGCTCAGCTCCAAAGTATACGCTCTATCGGGAGATGAGACTGCGTATACGAGACAAAAGGGTATGACTATCATTCAGGAAAAAAGCATGATTGAAAGTCATATTGAAAGATTCGGGCAGATCACACGGGCAGAAGCAGCCGATCTTTGCAAATGCGATAAAAACCATGCCTATTACATTCTGCGTCAAATGGTAGAATCTGGATTACTATTGTCTATTGGTAGCGGCGGCAGAAATGTCCGCTACGTGAAAAAAGACTGAATTTTGTGTTTTTCAGCGAAAGTCAGCGTTTATTTCAGCGATTAGCTATCGAAACACACTTGTTTTGGCGGAAACAGTAAAAATTTTTCAGCGATTAATTCAGCGAAAGTTGTCAGCAGGAATTTTCTGTGAGACAACAAGCTCACATTAATTGAGACGAGCTATCTGTATAAATCTGGACGGGATGCAGATATACCTGCATAAGATAAGAGACAGTACCGCTTTTCTGTCTCCGTCATGAGCCCTGACAGTAAAGAGGACTGAAATGGAAAAAGAATGTTATACTAAATATCGAAATGATCCGGAAACAATGACAAGTGATTCAAATGTCCCCTGCCTGCCTGCTTGTCTGTCTACCATTCCAGATCTTTTCGAAAACGAGTATAACAACAAACAGAGCCGCTTCCATCAGCTTATCGTGGAAGCGACTCTGTTCAGTATCTGACTTCTACCTGAGAATTTTGGATTTTTCCCCGGGTTTTATATAATCGTCAACGCTCATCTGGCCATGGACGTTCGTCTTTTCACATTTGCCTTCCAGACGAGAGCGGTAATAGTCTGGGAACGGTTGAAATGCTGTTCAAATGCATACCGGTCTAATCTGGCCGGTGTATCTGACTGCAGTGAGATGTTAATTCGTTATACTGTCACCGCTTTGGAGTCACATCCTACACACGTTTACACATCAGGTGTGTAAACGTCATCGTCCATGTAAAAAAGCGCCTCCGAAGAGGTGCTCCATGATTATGAGAGTCAACCGGATCGGTCAACAGGCCTTTCAATTAACCCTCGTCTGTTACTGCGTTGCTGTGTACCGGCTCACTGTCGCCGGAATTAACCTGGCTATTGTCTGGGGGTTTGTCCCGATCCAGGATCTGAAAATGATATAATCCGTTATGAACTTGTATTGGAACACACCGCCGTACCAGTCGTGTTTTCCGGGTTCAGTCTCCGGAAGAAACAGATGAAACCACCGTGTTCCGGCACCTTTTTTTACCTGTCCTGATGAGTCAGTTCTGCCTCTGCCAGCGCCGCGAAAAATTGAGCGGCGGGATACAGTGCTGCGGGATTGACAGTGTACTTCGGTGTGTGGGCGTCAACACCGCCTCCGGTTCCTACGCGGATGAAAGCCCCCGGCGCGATGGACAGGTACTCGCTGAAATCCTCTGAGCTCATGACAGGTTCCTGCTGGACGACGCAGAAGCCCATGCCCTTCGCCAGCTTTGCAGCGCGCCCGCAGGCAGCATCATCATTGATGACCGGGTCCGGACCCCGGCGGTAATCGCAGTCCGCCCGGCAGCCGTATGCCCGGGCTGTGCCCTCTGCGATCCGCTCCAGCTGTTCCTGTATGCTGTCGCGCACAGTAGGAACCAGCGTCCGTACCGTACCCTCCAGCACTGCTTCTTCCGGAATGACGTTCCAGGTTCTGCCCGCCCGGATTCCGGTAACGGACACTACCGCACTCTCAAACGGGCTGACCATGCGGCTGACAATGACCTGCAGCGACTGGACCAGCGCAGCCACGGCCGGAATCACATCCACGCTCAGTTCCGGATGCGCCGCGTGGGAGCCCCGGCCGGTGAGCCGGATGATGAAACGGTCCGCCCCCGCCATGACCGGACCCGGGCGGATCCCCAGCGTACCCGGTTCCAGCCATGGGTACGTATGACCAGCATAGAACATCTTCACATCATCCAGCAGGCCGGTAGCAACAACGGAACGGCCTCCGTCGCCATTCTCCTCCGCCGGCTGGAAGATGACCTTCACCATTCCACGCAGCTGTTTTTCCCGTTCTTTCAGGAAAAGCGCCGCACCCAGCATGCAGGCTGCATGGAAATCATGGCCACAGGCATGCATCACGCCGTCGTTTTCCGAGGCGTAGGGCAGGCCCGTTTCCTCACGCACAGGCAGGGCGTCAATATCACAACGCAGGCCCACCACAGGCCCACCGTCGGTCCCGATCGCGGCGATTGCCCCGGTATCAAGCCCTGTTTCCAGGAGCCGGATCCCGTTTTCCCGGAGGATTCCTTTCAGCCGCACGGTCGTTTCGTATTCCTGCCGGCCCAACTCCGGATGCCGGTGCAGCCATTTGTATTCTTCGATCAGTTCCATCTCATCCATATCGCAGTCCCCCGCCACCTTCCGTCCTGATGAATGATTTGGGTTTCCCGGGGCACCGTCCCGGCCGGAGATCAGGCTTCCGGCGCCTCATATTTCAGCTTTCCCGCCATCAGCTCACCGGCGAAATAGCGCTGGCATTCCTGCGCAGCCGGACAGACGTTCACCCCATCATGCAGGCAGGCGCGGGAGGAAATCTCACGATGCCGGCGGACCGCCTGAAGCATTTCATGGTAGGGAATAATGGGATCCATGCCGCACAGCGCCATATCGGCATAGAGCGGCATGGTCACAGCGGCGCGGACCGTGCGGGTGATGCAGGGGAATTCCTTTCCCCCGGGG
>CACXHF010000317.1 GCA_902767305.1 uncultured Eubacteriales bacterium | reverse complement strand
CTGGAAGTTTGAGGAAAAGAGTCGGGAAGTATCGTATGCAGCACTTTCTTTGACAGAGGAAAAGGAATTGCCGGAAACGATCAGCAGCCTTTTGCCCGGGAAAACGAACGTTGGTGCCCGCGAGACGAACCTGATTCCAGAAGAACCGACGGAAAAAGAAATAAGGACAGCCGAGGGAGCATGGCTGTTCAGAGGGTATCAGAATGTGTCTGTGCAGCCTGGAAATTCCCCGATTATATTTATTTCTGAATGGGAATATGTACCAGATGGTTCTGTATCAGCTGTTATCAGTGGAGATGTGTCGCTTTCAGGGAGGACAATTCGTGAAGGTGAATTTGGATTTCTTCTTGTCAAGGATGATGAGATTTTGCAGACAGTATCGAATCGGCTGGATGGAAGCTTTTCGTTCGCTCCGCTTAGATTCAGTGCAGAAGAACTGACAAAGATGGAAAAAAATGGTCTTGAATATCATATAATGCAGATTAACGGCGGAGAGACAAAGGATGGAACGACTCTGGACGACACGGATCAGATTGTAAAAGCCTATCTGGGAGAACGGAAGAGAGGATTTACTGTTCAAATCAGTGGAAGTCCCTCTTTTAAGAATACATATTCTGCTGAGACTGTGGCCAATGTGACAGCGAAGGTGGAGTTTTCAGGACTTGAATTGATCGAAGGAATTCTTCAGGCTGCCCGTATGAGAACCTTTTCTTTTGAACTGTATGAAAAAGATGGAGGAAGCTGGAGTCATATCAGCACGGCAGAATGTGATGAACATGGAACAATTATCCTGCAAATCCCTTTTAATCATCAGGATACGGGGCTGCACTGCTATCAGATTGCCCAGACAAAACAGAATGGCAGAAATATCCTGATGGACGGGAGACGGCTCTGCTTCAATCTGAATGTTATCGATGTCGGAGACGGAACGCTGAACATTGAACCGGTCTATGTCGGGGAGAGTGTGGCTGCAATAAAATATGTTTCGGTGAATATTCCAGAGCTTGTTTTTTCAAATCGCGTAGAAAGCGAAGAACTGACGGTAAAAATACAGGGAGATGTTTCGACAGAGAACGGTTGGCAATTGTTTGCCGATGGAATGCCGATAAAGGCAGATAAAACGCTTCTGTCGCAGATTATGAGAGAAACAGAAGGAAACATCATCATTCGCGGGCTGCCTTCGTATGATTCGAATGGGGAAAAAATCACCTGGAGTTTTCAGTTGGCGAAAACAAGAGGCAAACAGTTTGTTCTTGCAGACGGCAGAGTTAAAAACTCGAACTATGCTGAGAATGGAGATGTCATTACAACCTTTAAATCAAAAACTGTACAGACGGGAATAGGTTTTTCTGCCTTGTTAATTCTTAACGGAACGGATTCAGTATCGGATATTCGAATTGAGCTTCTTAAAAATGGAACAGCAAGCGGGCATGCGCTTGCAATTGAGAAAGAAACAGAGACAACTTACCGGTTGAGAGCAGATAATCTGGGGAACGGACAATATACGGCAGTAGCAAATCCGGTTCCCGGCTATTATATCCGATATATCGGATCGAATGGAGAGGAACGGGACAATGCAGATGATGGAGGAAGAATTATCATAACGAAGCAGCCGGAAACAGGTGACAAATGGTCTGTTCTGACCTGTATCATTACAGGCGTTACGGCTGGAGTCATTCTGGCTGTGTGCGGGAGAAAAATGAAAAGATGCTGAGCCCTAATACTCATGTGCCTGGGAAAAGACTGACGTCAGTTCGGACAAGGAACAGCCGGCGGGGAACCGCTCTTTGGTCATACTGAAATATCTGCCAGATTGATTCCGATTCTGCCTGATTTCCGAAATATGTCGGAGAAAATAAGGACAGAACGTCGGAACAGATGCTGATTTTTTCAATTGACTTGTTCAGAATGAACTGCTATGATATGGTCGTTTGTGTTAAGACACAGATTTGCATGCGTTTTCAAGCCGCTGCCCGAAGTGGAGCGGACTTGGAAACATAGTAAAGATTGAGCAATGTCGGGTATCAGATGAACTCGAACGGAGGCAGAAAAATGAAAAAAACAAACGCACCATCTAGAATTGATATTCGTTGGATGACGGGAACGGCGATGATGATTGCGGTAGTTCTGGTATTGGGAAATACACCGCTTGGCCTGATTGCTATGCCTTTTTTGCGGGCAACAACCCTGCATATTCCAGTAATTATTGCGGCTCTTTTTCTTGGATGGGAGTCGGGAATGATTTGCGGACTGGCATTTGGCATACACAGCCTGATCAGTAATCTTCAGGGAGGGACGTTCTTCGCTCCATTCTTTGTGAACCCGCTTGTGTCCATATTGCCCAGGGTTCTTTTTCCGCTGCTTGTTTATGGATTGTCAAAACTATTTGAACAGCTGTTTTCATCGTTGAAACAAGGGCGTTTTCTTTCCAGCATTATTGCCAGTGCACTGGGAACTGCCGCTCATACTACGATGGTAATGGGAATGATATATCTCCTTTATGGAAGCCGGATTCAGGCAATGCTCACAAACG
>CACXHF010000316.1 GCA_902767305.1 uncultured Eubacteriales bacterium | reverse complement strand
TCAATCGGACAAAAGCTGAACAAACCTGATGCTTTTTCTCCCCCATGCAGTCATAAAACCGGTTGCATGGGGTTTTCTTTCTGAAAGCAATTCTGTATTGAATCATCCGGAGTGCTGCACACCCTGGTTTTTATCATGGATCCACAATCCGATCAAACAAATCATCTGAAAGAAAAAAGAAATCATATGCCGGTGCATCTGTGTGTACTTTCGTTCCGAAGCAAAAAGCACAGGATGTTTCCGGCATATGATTTCAGCAGCTGATTAATGACGATATAAAGAAATGCATTACGAAAGTCTCGCTGCTTTCTTTTCCTTGTGATGTCTGGTGTACTGCCAGAAGAAGATCACGCTGACAAGCCCGATACCGAGAAGATCCGTTTTTACGCCAGGCATGATCAGCAGCATTCCACCCACCAGGGTAATCACCCGTTCCACGATATTCATATTGACATACAGGAAGCCGGACAGTCCGGAAGCAACTCCGAAAATACCGATACCCGCCGTGATGGAGAGCAGAATAATTTCATGCCATACCGTATCAATCAGCAGAAGGCTTGGGCTGTAGGCAAAGACAAACGGAATGATGAATGCGCCGATGGCCAGTCGGGTGGCAACAATACCGGTCTGCATGGGTTTCGCTTTTGCGATTGCCGCACCGGCATATGCAGCCAGGGCAACCGGCGGTGTGATATCCGCAACAATTCCAAAGTAGAACACAAAGAAATGTGCTGCAATTTTCGGAATACTCATCTGGATCAGGATCGGTGCACAGGTACTGGCCATGATACAGTAAGTTGCCGTCGTAGGCAGACCCATTCCAAGGATAATGCAGCAGATCATGGTCAGCAGCAGCGCGAGAATCGACGAAGAACCGGAAACCGCAACTACTGCCGCAATCATCTTACTGGCAAGTCCGGTCAGCGTAATGCATCCGCAGATAATGCCCGCTACGCCGCAGGCAACCGCGACGGTGACGCAGGAACGTCCGCCTGCTTCAAGCGAATCCAGAATGCTTTTCCCGGAAAAACCGCCGTTTTTGCCGACAGCCGCTTCAAGTACGCTTCCGGTCTTTTTCTCGCTGCGAAAATAATTAAGCACATTTCCAAGAACGCCGACAAAAATCGCAACCAGGATAGAAACCGCTGCAGAAAACTGCATGGTGCGCGTATTGGAACAGACGAGATAGATCAGCACAACCAGAGGAAGGAGCAGATATGTATCTTTAAACAGATCCCGGAAACGCGGCAGTTCTTCTTTGGGAATTCCTTTGAGATTCAGCCTTTTTGCCTCAAGATGCACGGCAATAAAGATACCCATGAAGTAGAGAGCCGCCGGAAGAATCGCTTTCACAATAATGCTCGAATACGGAACACCCAGATAGTCTGCCATCAGGAATGCTGCTGCTCCCATAATCGGCGGCATAATCTGTCCGCCCGTGGAAGCAGCTGCTTCTACTGCACCGGCAAACTCAGGCCGATATCCGGTCTTTTTCATCATCGGAATGGTCATGGATCCTGTCGTCACCGTGTTTCCAACGGAAGATCCGGAAACCATGCCGCACAAAGCAGAGGAAATAACCGCCACTTTGGCCGGACCGCCGGCAAACCGGCCTGTCAGTGCATTGGCAAGACTGATAAAGAATCCGGAAACACCGCTCCGCTCCAGAAATGCACCAAAGATGATGAACACGACAATATACTTGGAACAGACGTTAATCGGAGTAGAAAGAATTCCATTATCCCCATAGAAAATCTCAGAGGTCACACGGGGCACCGGATTTGCATACTTAGTGGCCGCAAACGTGTAGACAATAAAAAAGCCTGCGACAAAGAGAATCGGGAGACCGACACAGCGCCGGCAAAGTTCAATCAGCGCAAGTATACCGATGACACCGATAATCGTAAACTTGATATCCTTCATCCGGACCGCAAGGCGCATGTTGAGAATGGCATTCGCATTGATCGCGTAATAAAAAAATGCTCCTGCGCCCAGAACCATGATCAGAATATCATACCATGGAATTGTATTTACTTTCACATGCGTTTTCCGGATAGGAAAAAGCAGGTATCCCATCACAATCACCAGTCCAAGAAAGCTGGTCATTCTGGCCTGCTCAAGCATATTTGCAAAAAGGGTCACATAAATACAGAACAGAGAAAAACAGGCAAGAATCACCGTTACAATCCTTTTCGGGAGTCCTTCCCATACCCGCATGTTGCTTTCACGGTCAAACTTTTTCATAACCGCTTCAACATCGGTCAGGTTATTTTCTTCTATTCTATCTTTCATCTTGTACTCTCTCCTCTCCTGCTTTTTTCCGTACTGAAAAAAAGGACTGCTGTTTACTCAGCAGTCCCCTGTCAGAAT
This sequence comes from uncultured Eubacteriales bacterium, assembly GCA_902767305.1. Classification (GTDB taxonomy): domain Bacteria; phylum Bacillota; class Clostridia; order Christensenellales; family Aristaeellaceae; genus Ventricola. Next base: position 6,266 of record CACXHF010000316.1, on the reverse strand, counting down.
GTGGTTACTGAGCGGTCGTAAATCCTTTTTCAGCAAAATACTTTGCTGCACCCGCATGATACGGCAGACCGCAAACACTGGCATACTCCAGATCAAGTTCAGCTGCCTTGGCATGAGCCTCAGTCAGTGCTTCTTTGTTTTCAAAGATCGTGGAAACAATGGTATAAGCCTGTTCATCGGTAATGCCTTCACCCGCAATGATGGTTGCCTTTACACCAACGGTCGCCACATCTTCCTTGATGCCCTCATAGGTACCACCAGGAATGATGCTCTTGCCATAAGCGGCATTGATCTCCTGAAGAGCTGCAATATGCTCATCATCCAGAGGAATCAGATAAGCGCCCTTGGTCGTGCAAAGGTCTGTAACAGCCGGAGTCGGAGCACCTGCCACTACAAACGCAGCATCAATTTTGCCATCTTTGAGCGACTCTGCAGAATCACCGAAAGAAAGATACTGAGGCTTGATATCATCAATGGTCAGGCCATAAGCTGCCAGGAAATCAAGTGCATTGAAATACGTGCCGGAACCGGAAGAGCCAACCGATACATTCTTGCCCTTCAGATCAGCAACAGACTTAATCTCCGGATTGCAGGTAATCAGCTGAACAGTTTCATCATACAGGGCTGCAAGAGCCTTGAAGCTGGTCACAGGAGCGCCTTCATACTGATCAAAACGAATGCCGTTGTACGCATAATTCGCCACGTCGTTCTGAACAAAGGCAAGCTGCGCTTCGCCAAGATCCAGCAGGTCAATATTGTAAGCACTGCCGTTGCCGGAGATTGCTGTAACCGTCAGATCCGTATTAGCGGTGATATACTGTGCAAGAACCGTGCCGTATGCATAGTAGGTTCCGGCAGTTCCGCCGGTCGTAAACATGATTTCGTCTGCAAAAGCAACTGTGCAGATCAACGAAAGAACCAGTGCGAAGAAGATTACTTTTTTCATTGTATGATTCCCCCTCTGAAATATTGATCAAATTATAACCTGCTTTCCTCATTTTTGCAACATTAAATTTTTGAAAATTCATTTTTTAAATTGATTTGATTGTTTTCAGTCTGAAAACTCAATAATATCAAAGCAAATATTGCATTTTAATCTGAATTCAGTTCTCTTTTAATACCCGGACGGATGTCCGCCGGTCTGCCCTGCAGCCGTTTCTCAGCCAGATGTTTTAGAAACAAATGCTCTCTGCGGAAAAAATAACCATACAGCATCTGAAGTCAGAGAGTTCCTGTACCACAGCAGGACCTCCTAAAGAGGGATGCACGGCAAACACAGCAAATAAACTGCCCGGGCAAATTTTCAAGTGCTCACCTATCAGACTCATGCTTCGGCTTAACATTTCCATTTGGGCTAAAACGAAAGCGGAGAATCTTGATCTGCAATGGTCATAAATGTGCACCGGCCGACTCTAATTCCCAACGATCCGTCCCTTTGTTTCCGCTTTCTTAAGGCCGCCAAAGACGATGGTTTTCGTCCTGTCCAGAAGATCAAATGAGCAATGCACACCAGATATTCAGACTGATTGTGAAAGTAAGGAAGGCCAGACAGAATTTCTTGAATGGAAGGCTGAACAAGAGAAAAAACAGCAGCGTGAAGAGAGCGAAGCACTTCCCTGCTGCAGCACATAAAAATGGGATGTCACCATCATAGGCGGCATCCCGTTTTTTACCCGCTCATTACATCTTTGCCGGTGTGACGCAGCAAGTTGTTCCTAAGTAAAGAGAAGAAATAATCCGAACCCGTCTCCTGTGGAGAAGAACCGGTTCGGATTATATTGGTCTGGTGCGAGAAATAAGGCCTGAACCTTATACCAGTTGACGTCGTGCCCGTTCCTTTTCAGCAGCTGCATCATCAGCAGGATACCACATCGGCTCCACCAGGTGGACAGCGCAGGCTTCGCCCTCTGCGAAGGTGACGCGGTGCGGCGTCTGCACTTTCAGCAGCTGCTCCCCCACGGGAACCAGGTATTCTGTACGGTCGGTGAGGAAGATGCGCTTTTCAATGTGTGTGGCAAATCCGCCTTCTCCAGGACCAGTGAGTGCGATTTCGTTCGGCCGGGTAGCCACCACCATTTCGGCAGAAGCATTGACGGGCACAGGCAGATCAAGAGCCTGTTCCGTGTGACCCTTGGGATAAGCTTTGCCATCCCGAATGACCACATTGATGAAAGTGCTTTCCCCCAGGAAATTATGCACAAAGCGATTGCAGGGCTTATTATACAGGTTTTCCGGAGTGTCGATCTGCATGATTTTACCCATATCACAAACCATCATGCGGTCGGAAATGGCCATTGCCTCGCTCTGATCATGGGTAACAAAGATGATGGTGAAATTGAATTTGCGCTGCAATGCCTTGATTTCAAAACGCATGGTTTCGCGCAGTTTGGGGTCCAGATTCGACAACGGTTCATCCAGCAGCATGACCTTTGGATTGGTCACGATGGCGCGCGCCAGAGCAATACGCTGCTGCTGGCCGCCGGACAGATCACCGGGGAATACATTCTCCAGTCCGGTCAGACTGGTATGATGCAGGGCTTCATTGACACGCTTGACGATATCCGTTTTATTCACTTTCTGGATACGCAGAGGGAATGCCACATTTTCAAACACATTCATGTGCGGCCATACAGCGAAAGCCTGGAATACCATGCCCAGACCACGATCCTCGGGCTGGACATACAGGTTTTTCTTTCTGCTGGAAACCAGCCTGCCGCACAGTTCAATTTCGCCCTCCGTCAAATCCTCAAAGCCGGCGATCATACGCAGCGTTGTGGATTTTCCGCAGCCGGAAGGGCCCAGGAAGGAAAAGCATTCGCCCTCATGGTCATTCAGGTTGAAGTCGTCCACAGCCACAATATCGCCCAGTGTTTTAGTGGTAAACCGTTTGGTAACATGGTTCAGCACGATCTGGTCTGCCATGGCTTAAACCCCCTTCCTGTCCCTGGTCAACTTGGTGACGATGGTATTCAGGATAATGATGATGCCGATGGCCACGGTGGCCAGAGCGGCCGCCTGCGGGATCATCCCCGCGTCACGCAGAGTGTAAATCTGAACGCCCAGTGTGCGGGTATGAGGACCGTAGAGCAGAATGGAAGTCGTCACCTCACGCATAGCCGGCAGGAAAATGAGGAAAAATCCGGATACCATGGCGGGGCGGATCAGCGGCAGTGTGATGTCTGCCAGACTTTCGGTATGGCTTGCACCACAAACGCGGGAGGCCTCTTCGAGCGAGGAATGAACCTGCAAAAGCGCTGCAGAGGACGTTTTCATACTGAAGCTCAGGTACCGAGCCAGATAGGCTACCAGGATGATCCAGATGGTGTTATACAGGTTGATTCCGGCGATGCGTCCACTCCAGGCCAGAATAACGCCAATGGACAGTACCGTACCCGGAATGGCATAAGGAAGCATGGATATGACTTCCAATGCACCTTTCCCCTTGGGCTTGATTTTCTGCACCACGTAAGCCACCAGCGTGCCCAGAAACATACAGATGATGCCTGCCGTAATGGAGACAAACAGGGAATTTCGGATGGAATCAATGGTTCCGCCCATGGAGAACACCGCTTTGTACTGGTCCAGCGTGAAGTTCTTCAGTTCAAGCGGCAGACCGTAGGCCTTGAGGAAAGAGATGAGCACGATCATCACCAGCGGCACGATCACGATGAGCACCAGGGTGAGAATTGCCAGCAGGAACAGCGGCAGTTTGGCGCCGCGCAGTTTGATCAGCGTAGGCCGCATGGATTTTCCCTTGATGATGTCATAGCTTCCGGCAGCAAGAATCCGATTCTGCAGAATCAGAGCCGCGGATACCACAACCACAAGCATGACAGACAGCGCCGCCCCCTGCCGGATTCCATCAAAGGAACCGCCTGAATTGTAAATGACGGCATAGATACGGGTAGGCAGCGTGTAAATGCGCTTGGCGTAACCCAATATGGCAGGCACGCCGAAGTGTGCCAGTGAGGTGGTGAGAATGAGCAAAGCACCCGCAGAAATAGCAGGCTTTACCAACGGCAGAGTGATCTTCCAGATTACCTGCCTCTGCCGGGCACCGGAGATGCGGGCGGATTCTTCCAGCGTGGGATCCATACGTTCCAGGGCGGAAACCACCTGCATGAACACGAAAGGAAAGTAGTAGCTGACTTCCACAAATACGATGCCCCAGACAGAGTTGATGTTGATGGGCATGGATTTGAGGCCGAAAAGCTGTACCAGCCATTTATTGATATAACCGCTGCGGCCGTTGAACATCATATCCCACGCCATGGCGCCCAGGAAGGGCGGAAACATATAAGGGATATTGAACAGAGCACGCATCAGGCCTTTGGCGGGAATATCACTGCGGCCCAGCAGCCATGCGTAGAATACGCCCATGATGGTACCCAGGATGGTGGTAAGGAGTGCAATGACCAGGGTGTTCTTCATGGCGTCCAGGTTCTTTTTCTCGGTTACCTGCTGGACGAACATTTCCACTTCCAGCTTGCCCTCGTTGAAAAATGCATTGTAAATGATCATCACGATAGGAATAACCACAATGATCATCAGCAGTACAAAACACAGAACCGTCATGATCTTATCCATGTTCAGGCGCTTGCGCCCATCCACGGCAGCCAAATCGGCGCTGACACTGCCATAATATTTTTTCATGCGGTTTCAGCTCCTTTCCTGGCGGGATAGAAACGGGCGTTCAAAAACCGGATACCAACCGTTTCCCCCTCATTTGCAATGCCCTTTGTGCGGGCATCCAGCATGCTCTGCTGTACACGAATCTGTTTTTGGCCGACGGACAGGAAATAATTGTATTCACTGCCCAGGAATACCCGGGAATCCACCCTGGCTTTCAGGGGCGATGTATTATCGAACACGATGTCGTTAGGCCGTACGCCCAGCTCATATCCCCCCTGCGCCGCTTCCGCAGGCACTTCTCCGGCGTAAGGGATCCTGTCCCCGCAGTCAAGCATCATGCCATTCGGTTCCTTTACCACGGGAATGAAATTGGATACGCCGATGAACTCGAAAGTAAAACGATTGGCCGGATGCAGAATGATTTCCTCATCAGAGCCATACTGGCACAGGGTGCCATTCTGCTGCATAATGGCCATTTTGTCGCACAATTGCAGGGCGGACTGCTGATCATGGGTAATATAGAGGATGGTAGCATTGAGCCGCTTCTGGATCATGCGGATTTCCAGCAGCATTTCTTCGCGCAACTTGGCATCAAGATTGGTAATTGGTTCATCCATCACCAGCACGTCACTGTCCACCACCAGAGCCCGGGCAATGGCCACGCGCTGCTGCTGTCCGCCGGACAACTGATTAGGCAGGTGATTGGCGTATTCCGTCATATGTACCTGTTCCAGAGCATGCATGGCCCGCTGGCGGATTTCCTCCTTCGGCCGGCGCTGCTTTTTCAGCGGATAGGATACATTTTCCAGCACAGTCATGTGCGGCCAGACAGCGTAATCCTGGAATACGATGCCTATATTTCGCTTTTCTGCCGGCACATTGATGCGTTTTTTTGCATCAAATAGCACCCGGTCTCCCACCGTGATGGAGCCGGTTTCCGGCTTGATCAGTCCCAGAAGCGCCCGTACCAGAGTGGTTTTTCCACAGCCGCTGGGACCTACCAGGCAAACGATGGTTCCGCTTTCCACGTCCAGAGAAAAATGCTCCAGTACCGTGTTGTTTCCATAGCGGAATGTGATATTGTCAAATGTTACATTTGCCATCAGTCTTACTCCTTACGGTCGTCGTCCTGCCCGCGCAGGCTTCCGCCGGCGCGTTGATACAAAAAGCGGGCATGCCCGCCGATGGAACGGACGTGCATGCCCCGCCGCACAGCAGATTACTTATCGAAGATCTCGTTGAATTTCTCCAGATAGTTCTGCAGGTTTTCACCCAGATCGTTGTAGTTGACCGGCATATTGATGGCAGCGATGGCGGAGGTGTCCACCTTCATTTCAACGTCGTCACGCACAGACACCAGATTGTTTGCTACCAGAACTTCCTGACCTTCTTTGGAAAGAATGAAGTCCATCAGCAGCTTGCCGTTTTCCTCATTGGCACAGCCCTTAATCAGAGCGATGGGGCTCGTCATGGTGATAACGTCTTCAGTGGTGTAATGGAAGTCCATGGGAGAGCCCTTAGCCATCAGGTTGGCGGATACATAGTCCAGACAGATACCTACCTGATAGGATCCGGCTGCTACCACGTTGTGAGTGGCAGTGGTGCCGCTTTCCAATTCAATGCCGTTATCCCGC